>SKZC01000372.1 GCA_007127575.1 Gemmatimonadota bacterium | reverse complement strand
GGCAGCTCTGGTGGGGACACCGGATCCCCGTCTGGTATTGTCGAGCCGATGGTTGCGAAGCCGTTCTGGTGGCCCGGGAAGATCCCACGCACTGCTCCCATTGCGGAAGTGAGGAGCTGGAGCAGGACCCGGACGTTCTGGATACCTGGTTCTCCTCCTGGCTCTGGCCGTTCTCCGTGTTCGGGTGGCCGGAGGAGACCGACGATCTCAAGGCCTTCTATCCCGGTCACACGCTGGTCACTGCGCCTGAGATCCTCTTCTTTTGGGTGGCCCGGATGATCATGTCGGGGTACGAGTTCCAGGGAGAGGCCCCATTCACCGAGGTCTTCCTCCACGGCACGGTCCGGGATGCGAAAGGCCGAAAGATGTCCAAGTCGTTGGGCAATGGAATCGATCCTCTGGAGGTGGTGGATCGCTTTGGAGCCGACGCCCTGCGGTACACGGTGATCTCGGCCTGCGGGATCGGGACGGACATTCATCTGGACCACGAGGATCTGGAGGCGGCCTTCGCTCCGGGGCGAAATTTTGCAAACAAGCTCTGGAATGCAGGTCGATTCACCCTCATGAGCGTAGGCGACGACCCCGTTCAGCCTCTGGAGGAGGTGGAAGGGGAGCTGACCCGTCAGGACCGGTGGATCCTATCCCGGCTATCCCGGACCGCGAGGGGCATGACCCGCAGTCTGGAGCGTTTTCGTCTTCACGACGTGGCGGATCAGGCGTACCACTTTTTCTGGGGGGACTTCGCCGACTGGTACTTGGAGCTAGTCAAGCCCCGGCTCCGTGGCGAGGAAGGGGAAGGGAGCCGGGAGGCGGCGCGAACCACTCTGGTCACGGTCTTCGATGGGATCTGCCGGCTCCTCCACCCCCTGGTGCCCTTCGTCACGGAGGCGCTTTGGGAGCGGCTCCCTTGGCCTCAGGGCGCCGCTCGGCCCGAGGCGCTGGTGGTGGCTCCCTGGCCCGAACCCGATCCGGCCCGGGAGGACGAGAAGGTGGAATCCGAGATGGAGGCCTTCCGGGAGCTGGTGAGCCAGGTCCGGAGCCTCCGAAAGGAGTACGGGATCCCCGAAGGGGCCCAGGTGGAGGTGGAGCTGTCGGGTGGGCGTGGCGAAAGCCGCCAGGTCGCAGGAGAAGAGCGGAGGGCGGTGCTGGGAATGGCCCGGGTCAGCGAGCTTCGCTTCGAGTCCGACGGGGACCGGAGAATCGGCGCCACCTCGGTTCTTCGAGATGGGGCCGAGCTCTTCGTGCCTCTCGAAGGGGTGGTGGACCTGGAGCGGGAGCGGGACCGGATCCGGTCGGAGATGGAGTCTCTGTCCGGCCAGATCGCTTCTGCTGAAAAGAAGCTCGCCAACCAGCAATTCGTGGAGCGGGCTCCTGCCGAGGTGGTACAACGGGAGCGGGACAAAGCGGAAGACCTCAGGGACCGGAGGGGGGTTCTGGAGCGCAAGCTCGCTGTCCTCGAGGGAGAGTGACGGTTCGGGGACGGCGGAGGCTCCTGCTGGGGGCCACGGCCCTGATGCTGGCGGTGGGGTTCTGGGCCTGCGCCCGTCCCGGCTCTCCGGAAGGGGGGCAGGTCCCCGACATTCCCCCTCTGGTGACGTCCACCCGCCCCGACACCCTTGCGGTGGTGGATCCCTTCACCTCCCCCGTCCGGTTCGAGTTCGACGTGCCCATGAGCGAGCGCCCGGCCACGGGGCAGCTTCGGGATGCGGTGGTCGTCTCCCCCCGGACGGGTTCCGTCTCCGTACGCCACCGCGGGGACCGCTACGAGGTCTCCATGGAAGGAGGGTTTCAGGAGGGGCAGATCTACCGCGTCACGCTCCTTCCCGTCCTCCAGGACCGGTTCCAGAACCGCATGGCCGAGCCCTTCGACCTCTTCTTCTCCACCGGCCCCGAGTTCGAACCGAACCTGGTGGCCGGGCTTGTCATGGACCGGCTCACCGGGGAGGAGGTGGAGGGGGCCCGGGTGGATGCCATCCCGGAAGGGGACCGGCCCGGACACTCCACCGTGACGGATTCCACTGGGGTTTTCGCATTCCCCTTTCTTCCTTCCGGGCGCTACGAGCTGGTGGCGTATGAAGACCGGAACCGGAACCGAGAGCCCGACTTCGAGGAGCCTCAGGCGGCCATGACGGCGGAGCTGGCAACGGGAGACACCTTGGTCTTCACCGACGTGGCTCTCCTCCTGCCGGACACCACGCCGGCAGTTCTGGCTGAGGTGGAGGTCCTGGACACCATGGCCCTGGCCCTGGAGTTCGACGACTTCCTGGACCCGGAATGGCCCACCGAAGGGGTGAGCGCCCGACTGGACCGACCGGAAGGTTCTTTACCACCGGTGTTGGAGGTTCTGCACGAGCACGAGTGGGAGGAGCGACAGCGGGCACAGGCCGAAGCCCAGGAGCCGGATCCGGACGATCCCGACGTGGATCCGGAACCCGATCCCGACGATCCGGAAGAACCTCCCGCCGCCCCGGAGCCGGAGGTCCCGCCCGAGGAGGAGCCGGTCCTTCCCTCTCAGGTCCTCGTTCTGGTCCTGGGCAGGCCCGCCCTGGAGCCCGGGGAGGAGTACGAGGTTACGGTGGAGGGGGTGGAGAACATCAACGGTGTTCCCGGGGGGGGAGGAAGCGTCACCTTTAGCGTACCGGAGCTCCCGGAGGAGCCGCCTCCGGAAGAGCCCCCGGCGGAGGATCCCTCGGCAGCACCGGATCCCGACACCGTGCCTCAGGAACCCGAGCCCCCACCCCCGGACCCGGATACGCTGGTCTCGCCTTCCTGAAGATCGGGAGCCACACACCAGGGCCATCCTCCGGGCCTATCCTGACCATGTTGCCTTCGCGGCGCCGGAGCTCCCGTCTCAGGAGGAACGCCGGACAGTCGGGGAGTGGAACCACATGATCAACTGGGGCTTCATCGAGTGCGATCGAGCGTCCGGGACCGTGCTCCTTCTCCACCAGTACCTTCCCCTTGTTCGGGGGTTCGATCCCGAGGGGGAGGAGATCTGGCGCACCACCCTCGAAGACTACCACCCAACCGAGTTTCTCATCGGCCGCAATAGCCCCGGTTGCTGCATGTACCGGGTGCACGACGACCTGGGCAGCGCCCACGTGGGGCTCTCCCTGACGGCGGACGATATGGGGCGTGTGTTCGTCGGTCTGGAGGAGAGTGGTCCGCGCTTGTTTCAGAACGCACGCCACGAGATGCGGGTGCTGGATACGGCGACGGGGAGGGAGGTAGCGACCGAGCGGCCCGTGGAGGGACTGGTGGCCGGCATCTCGTCGGGCCGCATGTATACGTGCCTTCGGCGGGAGCCCTTTCCCCAGGTTCACATCTTCGCTGCTCCCGACTGACTTCTCACCGGTTCCGCCGCACCGTCCACCGAGGCATTCCACACGAATTGTCCCAAGGAGCGAGACTGGAGAGGTAGGCGGAGCGTCACCGATGCCGGGGGGGGCCCTTCGTCCCGACGACGACGGCTCCTGGGTGGTGCGGGGCTGACTGGATCCGGAGGTGGGCGCCCTATGGGAGCAGGCACTGGAGATGGCGGGGAAGGTGCTGGATGGACCGGGTGGAGCGGAGGGGCGCGGTGCCCGCCACCTCTAGCCCCACCCCTAACCGGACTCCAGCATCCCCGCGAACACCGACACCGGCCGCACCCTAAGCGCTCGCCCCACCGGACCCGCAGACCGGTCCCAGGTGGGTGGCGCATGTGGATGCGGAGGCGCTCCAAGAGGACGGGGAGGGAGGCGAGGCGTTCCTGCAAGACCGTCTCCGCGTGTATGCACCTGTGGAACCGAGGCTGTCAGAGAGCAGGCACCCACGGGTGCCGCGACCCCCGTCAGCTCATCGAGGAGACGGTTCGCCGACCCATCCGGGAGAAGGTCCGCCCTTCAGCTCCGACGGCCGGGAGCTGTCCCGGACCCGGACGGCTGGATCCCGTTCCAGGGCATCCTCGCTCCAGGCGCAAGGCCGGCCCAGGCCCAGGTCCAGGGCCTGAGGTTGTTCCCCCTCGGGCGCTGAAAACAATGAGGAAACTCCACCGTTCAGGGGGTTGACAACTTTT
>SKZC01000112.1 GCA_007127575.1 Gemmatimonadota bacterium | reverse complement strand
TAGAAAAGCGACCCGTCTTCCGGTGCGGAAGGCGGGTCGCTTTTCGTCTGGTGGCGAGACAGGGGCCGGGAACTCGGGGGCTCCCGGGTGGTCAGGTCATGGGGACCCCTTGTTGAAGCCGCCCCTCGATTCGTTCGAAGATCTCGTCCAGCGAGGCCCCCGTGATGGTGAGGCCGTGATTCCGGAGCCCCACCACCGCCCTGGCCGGGTCCGGCGCCTCCCGGACGATTTCCGCCACGGCCTCACCCAGCTCGTACGTACCGCATGGGTAGTTGAATTCCGTTGAGGGAACGCCGTCCATCCACGCGTGAACGTGGAGAATGGCCCCGACCTCGGGGTGCTCCCGGTAGATCATCCAGTGCTCGATGGCGTCCACCGAGACGCGGCGAGGCTCGATGTGCGGGGGAACGCTGAGCACCATGGCTCGCTTGTCCGAGTCGTAGCCCTTCACCAGGAGGATGTCCCGTCCCACGTCTCGGAGCTTGGACTTGTCCACGCCCGAGGCGCTCATCCAGAACTGCGTCTCGTCTTTCCGGGCACTGATGTTCCCGTAGCTGAGCCCCCCGATTCCGTAGAGCTTCTTCACGTGCTTCAGCTCACGCTGGGAGAGGATTTCCTCGATGGGAAAGGGGGCGGGGAGGAGTTCCAAGGCATCCAACTTCGCTCCCGCCCGGCTGATCTGGTCCGTCAGCTCGTCACCTTCCCAGAGCTCTTCCGGAAGGTCCGTATGGAAGACGTTGTCGATGACGAGCTGGGAAGTGGCCAGCGGCTCGATACGAGAGTAGATGCGCCGGAAGTAGCCGTCCCGGCCGTCGTTCCCGTCCACTACGTAGTGGCCCTGCTCCGGGGTGAGGAAGTGGACGTCGGGAACCTCCCCATCGCCTTTCACCAAGGCGATGAAGAGGTTGGAAAGGGAGCGGACCAGATAGGGGTATCCCTGGGGGATGGGTTCCTCCAGGGGTGGCTCCAGCTCGGATACCCCGGTGACGAAGACAGCCTGGGCTCGCCGACGGTACCAGCGCGGCCGGTCCCGAGGGAAGAAGTTCACCACGAGCTCAGCCTCGTCCGCATCCTCCACGAAGGCGTGGCCGTTTTCTTCCATGACCTGCTTCAGGCCGTTGGCGAACCAGGCGAAGCGACTTTCCTGGTGCTGACCCGCAAAGGAAAAATCCATGTGGAGTCCTGTTCCGTAGTCCCCGTCCCCGCAGGGTGTGCCGCACCGTTTACATAGGCGTAACGAACGGGAAAAGGTCGACGGAACCACGGGGGAATGCAAGGGCCTACCAGTTGCTCCGGGTTCCGGCTTTTGACGGGCTCGGCGGGCCCGGATAGATTCCGGCCCGGCCACGGGGGGGTGTGCCCCTCCGTCCCGCCGCGCCGTACGAACGCCCGCAGGCCCCGCAGCGGTTCATGAAATGGGGCCTGCGGGCGTTCCCGTGCTGGAAACGGAGTGGTCATCGACCTCGCGTCCGGCTCGGTTCGTGGGAGTATTGACGGGAAATTTCGCGGAAGGAGTACATGTTAAAGGTCGGCATCGTGGGTCTTCCCAACGTGGGAAAGTCCTCTCTCTTCAACGCCCTCACGGCTCAGGGGGCTCCTGCGGAGAACTATCCTTTCTGCACTGTGGAACCCAACGTGGGCATGGTGGAGGTTCCGGACCCGCGCCTGGATCCAATCCATCGGATGGGGGGATCCCGGGAGCGGCTCCCCACCGTCATTCAGTTCGTGGACATTGCGGGCTTGGTGGAGGGCGCGTCCCAAGGGGAAGGGCTCGGGAATCGGTTCCTCGGCCACATCCGCGAGGTGGACGCCGTGGCCCATGTGGTACGCTGCTTCGACGATCCCGATGTCACGCACGTCCTGGGAGAGGTGGATCCAGGGCGGGACGTGGAGGTGATCGCCGCCGAGCTGGCACTGGCGGACCTGGAGACGGTGGAGCGTCGCTTGGAGAGGGTGGAGCGGAAGGCCAAGTCGGGGGAGGAGGATGCCGTGGCTGAGCTGGCGGTCCTCCAGCGTTTGCACCACTGGTTGGCGGAGGGCCGTCCGGTGCGGGAGTTGGCTCTCGAGGCTAGTGAGGAACGGATGGTTCGGTCCCTGCACCTGCTGACCCGAAAGCCCCTCCTCGTGGTTGCCAACGTGGGTGAGGAAGATCTGCCTTCCGGGGAGAACCCCTACACCCAATCCCTCCGGGAGGTAGTGGGACGAGACCGGTTGGTTGTGGTAAGCTCGGGCATGGAGGCGGAGATCGCCGAGCTACCCCCGGAAGAGCGGGCCGCCTTCCTGCAGGAGATGGGGGCGGTGGAGTCCGGACTCGACGCCTTGATCCGGGCGGCGTACCAGGTTCTGGGGCTCATCACCTTTTTCACGACCGGAGAGAAGGAGACCCGGGCATGGACGGTGCGGGAGGGGGCCACGGCGGAGGAGGCAGCGGGGATAATCCACTCCGACTTTCAACGGGGCTTCATCCGGGCGGAGACGATTCACTTCGACGTGTTCCAGGAGGCAGGGTCCATGAAGGCGGCTCGCGAAGAGGGGCTCGTGCGCTCCGAGGGACGTGGGTACAGGGTACAGGACGGGGACATCATCCTCTTCCGGTTCAACGTCTGAGGAGGCGCTCGGTGGCGAGTACGATTCCCACGGCGCCTTGAAGTGGTCAGGGGCATCTTCTATACTTCCCTGCTTCACCCGCTCCGCCCGCCGACTGCGAGGCGGGGCCCGTTGAACCCAGCGGACCGAGGGAACGAACCGAGATGCGGGATTACGAAGTCGTCTACATCTACAATCCAGCCCTGGACGAGGGTGGGGTGAGTGAGCGTCTGGAGCGGCACCATGCCGTGGTCACCGAGCCGGAGGGGGCCGAACTCACGGCGGTGGACCACTGGGGTTCCCGGCAGCTCGCCTATCCCATCCGTAAGTTGAACTCCGGGTACTATGCGGTGGCCCAGTTTCGGACGGATCCCGCGGTGCTGGGAGAGTTCGAGCGATTGCTCAAGCTGGATGAAGACCTCCTCCGCTACCTGGTGGTCTTGAGCGAGGGGGAACCCACCTCCGGGATGTCCATCGTTACCGAGACGGCCCCGAGCGCGTCGGAGGACGAGGACGAAGAAGACGACGAGGACGAGGAGGACGAAGAGGAAGAGGAGGGCTATGGAGGTGACCAGCGGGGCGAGGCGTCCCCGCCGGAGTTTTCCGGTGGACGGGGCCGGCGCCGGCGAGTGGAGGGCCCGCGGGTCGAGCTTCTGAACTACAAGGACGTGGCCACGCTGTCGCGATTCATTACTGAGCAGGGAAAGGTGCTTCCTAGAAGGACGACCAAGGTGCCCGCTCGCTTTCAGCGTCAGTTGGGACGAGCGGTGAAGCGTGCCCGCTATCTCGCACTCTTGCCGTACGTCTCCAGCCACGAGCGCTGAAGCGGCGGATCTCGAGGTTGGAGATGAGCGACAACGAGCCACGGGAGCGCGTGTGGCCGAGGGTCCTCGGCCTACTGCTTTTATCTGTGGCGCTGGCCGTACTCCAGCCCATTCTCCTCATCGGACTGCCCTTCGCCCTTCTGGTTCTGGTTCACCCGGGGCACCGGCTTCCGGCACTTGCCTTGGCCGGGATCGTCCTCGCTCTCAGCTTCACCGGGGCCCCTCAGTCCGGAATCTGGTACCTGGAACGTGGCTGGGCCGTACTCGTGGGGGGCTGGTTCGTGGCTCTCACCCTGGCTTGGCCGAATCGACCCTTCACCCCCAGAGCTCTGGGGGCTTTGGGGGGAGCACTGGGGTGGGCGGCTGCCCTCTTCCTGGTGTGGCCCCAGGGCTGGACGGTGACGGACTGGGTGGTCTCGGAGAGAATCCTCCAGGGCTCCAGTACCACTGTGGAAGCTCTTCGGACCTTTCAGGGCGAGGAGGCGTTCTCCGAGACGGTGCTGGAGACGGTGGGAAGGGCGGCGGAGCTGCAGGGTCGGGTCTTTCCAGCGCTCCTCGGATTGTCGACGGTGGCGGGACTGGGAGTGGCTTGGTGGCTTCATCAGCGCCTCGCGCTGGGTCGGCGGTCGGGACTGGGGCCGTTGGGCGACTTCCG
>SKZC01000354.1 GCA_007127575.1 Gemmatimonadota bacterium | reverse complement strand
TACCGGTGACGATCCTGCTCACACCCCTGATCTCGGTGGCCATTCCCGGGATCTTCGCCAGTCTGGCCCTGGGCTTTCCCTTTCCAGCTCTGGGGGGATTTCTGGCTGGAGGGGTGGAGCTCATCCTCCTCATATGCCAGCTCCTGGTATCCCGGGTGGCGGAGCTTCCCGGTGTGGCGCCGTGGGTGCCTCGGTGGTGGTTGGTCGCCATTCCGGTCGGAGG
This sequence comes from Gemmatimonadota bacterium, assembly GCA_007127575.1. GTDB lineage: Bacteria > Gemmatimonadota > Gemmatimonadetes > Longimicrobiales > Gaopeijiaceae > SKZC01. The sequence goes on along the minus strand of SKZC01000354.1, from coordinate 3,860 downwards.
CCTGCTCCCGATCTTCCTCCTCCGGGAAGCATCCGTCGGATTTCGTCGGCGGATCCGAGGGGATGTGCGGGGGGCCCTCGTGGGTGTGGGCATCGCCTCCAGCCTCCTCCTCTGGCCTCCTCTCTCCCAGGGGCGAGGGGACGATGTGGAGATCCACATCCTGGACGTGGGGCAGGGGGATGGAGTGCTGGTGCGATCCACGGCGGGTCACTGGGTCCTGGTGGATGCGGGGATGCGTTCCCCCACCTTCGACTACGGAAGAGAACGGGTGGTCCCCTTCCTCCGTCGACGAGGCGTGCGGGAGCTGGAGTTGGTGATCATCACCCATCCGCACCTGGATCACTTCGGAGGTGTGCCCGCCGTGATGGAGGCCGTCTCCCTCCGGGGAGTCTACGATCCGGCGTGGCCCACTGGGAGTCGCCCGTACCTGGAGCTGGTGGAGGAGGCCCGGGAGAGAGGCCTCTCGTGGAATGTGGCCCGGGAGGGGGCGTCGTTCGATCTGGATGGGGTGGAATTTCAGGTCTTCCACCCCCGGCCCGCCGACGTGGTGCCCGGTCTCACCGATGACCCCAACGACGTCTCGGTGGTGATTCGGCTACGATTCGGCGACTTCTCGGCCCTTCTCACGGGAGATGCCCCTGCGGAGGTGGAGAGGAGGATCGCGGCGGAGTTGGGACCCATCCACCTCCTGAAGGCCGGTCACCACGGCAGCCGGACCTCCACCGGGTCGACCCTTCTGGACGAGACTCGTCCCCGGGTGGCCGTCCTTTCCATGGGCCGCAACAACCTCTACGGTCATCCCCATCCCGAGGTGGTGGATCGCCTGACCCGCCACGGAATCCTCACCCTCCGGACGGACCAAAGTGGCACCGTCAGCGTTCGGGCTCGAAGGAACGGAGAGTTCGGAGTACGTGCGGAGCGGGGCGAGGAATTGACAAAAACCTATCGAGACGGAGGGGACGCCTCCTATCTTCCTTGACCAAAGGAGTCTGCGAAAGACGACACGCCACCCACGTCACGGACCACGGAAAGAGGATGAAGGACAACACACACATCGTAACCATCGACCGGCATATCATCGACCAGGAACGCCTCCACCCGGAGGCCACGGGGGCGTTCTCCAACCTGCTCACGGATATGGCCCTGGCCGCCAAGATCGTCTCCCGGGAAGTGAACATGGCGGGGCTGGCGGACATCCTGGGCCGGGTGGGCCGGACGAACATTCAGGGAGAGGTGGTACAAAAGCTGGACGTCTTCGCTCAGGAGGCGATCTACCGGGCCATGGATCACACCGGGCACCTGTGCTGCATGGTCTCCGAGGAGCATGAGGATTTCATCCCCATTCCGGAAAAGTTCCCCGCCGGACCCTACGTTCTCGTCTTCGACCCCCTGGACGGCTCGTCCAACATCGATGTGAACGTCTCCATCGGGACGATCTTCTCCATCTACCGGAAGGTCACCGACAACGAGCGAGGGAGCGTGGAGGATTGCCTCCAGGCAGGCCGCGAGCAGTTGGCCGCCGGGTACGTGGTCTACGGCTCCTCTACCATGCTGGTCTACACCACCGGGTCCGGCGTCCACGGGTTCACCCTGGACCCCTCCATCGGAGAGTTCATCCTCAGCCATCCCGACATCCAGATTCCCGAGCCTCCCAACCGCTACTACTCGGTGAACGAGGCCTACTATTCACGTTGGGGGAAAGGTCAACAGCGCTTCGTGGATCACCTCAAGGGGTTGGGCGACGGCCCGGATCCGGGCTTCAGCTCCCGCTACATCGGCTCGCTGGTCTCGGACTTTCACCGGACCCTCCTGAAGGGCGGGATCTTCATGTATCCGGCCGATACGAAGAGCCCGTCAGGAAAGCTCCGGCTCCTCTACGAGGCTTCTCCCTTGGCCTGGATCGCCGAGGAGGCCGGAGGGCGGGCGTCCTCGGGCTCCCGGGATATCCTGGACATCGTCCCGGAGGAGCTCCATCAGCGGACCCCGCTCTACATCGGTTCCAGGGCACTGGTGGATCAGGCGGAGGAGTATCTGGCGAAGGGTGAATGAAGGCCGTGCCCGAATTGGCGGGGATCTCCCAGGGAGGGTGAGTGGTACCCGGAGGGGAGATGAGACTTCCCCCTCTGCAGAATCCATGAATCCGTCCTCGATCCTCCGGGCTTCGGCTCTCGTTCTTCTCGTCCTCCTACCCGTGGCGTGCTCCGACGGGGGCACCGGGGAAGGCGGGCGAGGTGACGTGGAGGGGGCCGTCCGCATCGACGGCGATCCGGCGGAGGGAGTAGAGTTGGAGCTATCAGGTCCCCAGCGGCACTCGGCCCTCACGGGATCCGACGGCACCTATCGCTTCCCGGAAGTTCCGGCCGGCGCCTACCTGGTGACGGTGAGCGACGCTCCCGACGATGCGCTCTTCCCCTCTCTGGCCAAGCCGGTGGTCATCGCCGACGGTCGCACCGAGGTGGTGAATTTCGACGGCAGCTTCATCCGGACCTCGGCCATCACCGGGGTGGTGCGTGCCCGCGGTCAGGGGCTCGCCGGGGTTCGGGCGTCGCTCACCGGGGTGGAAAACGACACCACCGAGACCGATGCGGATGGCCGGTTCACCTTCACCGGACTCCGGGCGGGAACGTACCGGGTGGAGATCTTCGGTCTTCCCTCCAGAGTTCAGTTTCCTTCGGTGTCCACGGAGGTCTCCCTGGGAGCCGGGGACGAACAGCTCGTCACCTTCGAAGGGGAGCGAGAGCTCACCGCCTCCGTGGTGATCCGGTCCGTCCGTTCCGTTCGGGAGGACGGAAGCACCGTGCCCGCCGACGCCACGGATCTCAAGGGGACCGTGGAGGTGACGCTCTCGGTGGACCGGGGCGAGGACACCCTGGAGCGTGTCGAGCTGCTCCTGGGTGACGAGGTGGTGGGGGTACAGGAGTTCGGCTCCGGGGAAGGGGCTCCACCAGGGGAGCCGGAGGGGGACGCACCCTGGGCGACCAGCCCGGTGGACCTGGAGTTTACGGTGAACACGGCGGCCTTCGATCTCGAGACCGGTGAGCCCCGCTTCCGAAACGGCGAACGCCTCCTCCGCGCCCGGCTCGCCACCCGGGAGGGAGGGGAGGCCGCTTGGGTCTCCAGCCGCCCGGTGGTCCTGCGGAACCAAGACACCTTTCACGGAACCCTTAGTGCGGAGCGCGGCCCCTTCACCGGCGTCGACGGGGAGGACTGGGTAGGGGGCACGCTCATGGTGAATGTGGTCCCGGTCCACTACCACGAAGACCGGAGGGTCCAGTCGGTGACGGTGGAGCTTCGCCGGGTGGGGGGGGGAGTCCTCCTGGACAGGAACGTGGGTGGAACCCCGCCCTTCCTTGCCGCCTTCTCCGACGAGGAGGTGGAGGGCGAGGCGACCCTTTTCGAATACCGGACTCCGGCAGGTGCAGTGGACCAGTTCCGCGTCCGTTCCGCCACCTACGACGACGGTTCGGCGGTCCCTGGTCTCCCGGTGGTCCTGGTGGAGGAGGTGCGGATCGACAACCAGCCCTGAGGAGCCGCGGGGGCCCCTACCTTCACCGGGCTGCGACCTCCTCCGCCTCGAGCTCTTCCACCCGCCGGCCAGCCCGCTCCAGGAGCGCCAGCTTCTCTCTGCGGGGAAGGAACGCGCTCTCGAAGCCCATCCGCGCCACCGACGTGAGTTCCTCCCAGTCGAACCCCTGATGCTCATGGGCCAGGAGGTACTCCTGGGTGAGGGTGGTTCCGGAGATGAGCCGATTGTCCGTGTTCAGGGTCACCACCAACCCCCGGTCGAAGTAGTGTCTCAGGGGGTGGCTCTCGTAGCTCTCCACGGCACCGGTCTGAATGTTGGAGGTAAGGCAGATCTC
>SKZC01000414.1 GCA_007127575.1 Gemmatimonadota bacterium | reverse complement strand
TCGAACGGGCGCAGGCGGCTCTGGTGGGACAGCTCCTGGACGCGTTGGACGACCTGGAGCGGGTCGGGTACGTGGAAACCGAGTCCAGGGAGGCGGCGGATCTCCTTGAGGGGGTGGAGATGGCCGTTCGGAAGCTGAACCGGATCCTGGAGGATGCCGGAGCGGAGATGGTGGATCCGCAGGGGGAAGAATTCAGCCCCGCCACCATGGAGGCGGTGATGAAGGTCCCGGCTGATTCGCCGGACGAGGACGACCGGGTACACGAAGTGTTCCAGAAGGGATGCGTCTTCAAGGGCCACCTCGTGCGACCCGCACGGGTGAGCGTCCAAAAGCACGACTAGCCGACCCTCTCGCGCCGCCATGACGACGAGTACGAAGGACTATTACAAGATCCTGGGCGTCCCGGAAAATGCGAGCCAGGACGAGATCCGGAAGGCCTACCGGAAGCTGGCGAAGAGGTACCATCCCGACGCCAACTCCGACGACCCCGGTGCTGCCGACCGGTTCAAGGAGATCGGTGAGGCGTACGCGGTCCTTTCTAAGCCGGACAAGCGGAAGCAGTACGACCAGATGCGCCGGTTCGGGGGGATGGGTTTCGGAAGATCCGGCACTGCCGGAACGGGAGGCGGACGACAGGCCGGGCGCCAGCCTGGAGGTGAAGGTGCAGGGGACTTCTCGTTCGAAGATCTGAGTGGGTTTGGGGGGTTGGGGGACCTCTTTAGCTCCATCTTTGATCGAGGCCGGCGCGGGGCGGCACAGCGGGGGGAAACTCGCCGAGGTCGAAATGTGGAGTACGTGGTGGAGGTGCCCTTCGAGACGGCGGCGCGAGGGGGCAAGGTCTCCATATCCGTTCCCATGACCGACGGGTGTGCCTCCTGTGCTGGATCCGGCGCCGCCCCGGGGGCAGGGACCCGTCGCTGCGACGAATGCCGCGGGGCCGGGACGGTTTCCTTCGGACAGGGGGGATTCGCCGTGACCCGGCCCTGTCCCGCATGTATGGGAAAGGGAACCGTCCCGGAAACCCCATGCGGGTCCTGTGGCGGCGTGGGTCAGGTCCAGCGGGAACGAACGGTTCAGGTGACTGTTCCCAAAGGAGTAGATACCGGCTCGAAGCTCCGGCTCTCGGGCCGGGGTGAGCGTCCTCCCGGCGGCGGTCCGCCAGGGGACCTGATCCTCACCTTCAAGGTGAAGCCCCACTCCTTCTTCCGACGGGAGGGGCTGGACGTCTATGTGACGGTACCGGTGAACCTGGCCCAGGCGACGCTGGGGTCCAAAATGCGGGTCCGGACGATCCACGGGAAGAGCGTGGTCTTGCGGGTCCCGCCGGGGACACAGCCCGGCACTAAGTTTCGCCTCCGGGGGCAGGGAGTCGAAAAGGATGGCCGGCGGGGCGACCAATTCGTGGAGGTGCGCGTTCAGATCCCGGAATCGTTGGACGACGAAGAACGGAAAGCGCTGGAGGAGTTCGCCGAGGTGGCGGAACTACGGTTCTGATGAGGTGGGGGTGACGGGGAGATGTCGAAGATGATTGTCGACGACGCGCTTCGGGAATGGGAGGCCTATGCCTCGGCGGGACCCCACGGTCTGCCGGGGGTGGGGCGGATCGTGTTCCGATGCCGAAGCGACTCCGGGGTGAGGCCTCGGTACCGAGACCTGGAAGGGGATCGCGCCGGAGCGGAGGCGCTCCTGGTCCAAGCGACCCCCGACGAGCTTCGTGCGCTCCTGAAGGAGGCGGTCCCCGTCACCTGAACGCGTTCCGGGGCCCCTGGGCCCCCCGGCGGGGGGGAAGTGAACGGAGTGGGTCGGTCAGGCCGAGGGGGCCTGTTCCCTACCCGCGTTGGACCAGGCGCGGCTGATTCGTCCGCCGCCAAGGAGCTGTTCTCCTCGGTACACAACGGCGGATTGGCCGGGCGTTGGGGCTCGCTGAGGTCGATGAAACCCGATTTCCAGCATCGGGGCCACGGACCTCACGGTTCCAGGTACCGAAGGGGCCCGGTGCCGGATCTGGACCTCTATGTTCTCTGCCGGGTCGGGCGGGACTGAAAGCCAGTTCATCTCTTCAGCTTCCAAGGCGTCCGCCTCTAGCTCGTCCTTGGTTCCCACCACGACCTCGCGGGTGTCGGGACGGACCTCCAAGACGAAGTGCGGCTCGGAAAAGCCCCCTCCCAGGCCCTTCCGCTGCCCTACCGTGAATCCGGCGTATCCGTTGTGCTCGCCCACGGTCCGTCCGTCCGAGGTGACGATGGGACCGGGCTCCAGAGCCGGGTGCCGTTGGGGGAGGTGCCGCGACAGAAGATCCCGGTAATCTCCGGTGGGAACGAAGCAGATCTCCTGGGACTCAGCCTTCCCCGCTGTGGGAAGGTCCAGCTCCTCGGCCCGCCGTCTCACGTCATCCTTGCTGAGGTGGCCCACCGGGAGATGCAGCACGTCCAGCACCTCCCCGGGGAGGCCCCAGAGGAAGTAGCTCTGGTCCTTTTTTCGGTCCCGCCCACGGAGAAGAGCAGCCTCTCCGGACTCGTTCCGTCGAACCCGAGCGTAGTGTCCCGACGCGATCCCCTGACAGCCGAAAGCCTTCCCTCGGCGAAGGAGGTCCCGGAATTTCGTGTTGGAGTTGCACCGGACGCATGGGTTGGGTGTCCGACCCTGAGCGTATTCTCCCACGAAGTCATCCACCACGTCCCGGGTGAAGTCCTCCTCCACGTCGAAGACGTAGTGGGGGATGCCCAAGAGATCCGCCACGCGACGGGCGTCCCGGATCCCGTCCAGGCCACAACAGGTCTTGGAGTGGCTAGGCGTGTCCTGGTAGCAGAAGGTCTTCATGGTCACTCCGATGACCTCGTGCCCCTCCTCCACGAGGAGGGCTGCGGCCAACGAAGAGTCCACGCCTCCGGACATGGCCACCAGAATACGGCTCACGCTCCCACCTCCATGGCTCTCACCCTCTCCAGGGTTTCCACCGTTCGGGTCACCGCCTCCCTCACCTCCTCCTCCGGTGTGGCCGGAGAGAGACTGAAACGGACAGGAGCGTAGTCCAGCGCCTCAGGCCCGTAGAGGGCGCGGAGAACGGGACTCGCGCCTTCCGTCCCACTGGCGCAGGCTGAGCCACGGGATACCGCCACGCCATTCAGGTCCAGGCTCACGATGAGGGTGGAGGCATCCACCCCGGGGAAGCCCAGGTTCGAGATGTGGGGCGCCCGAGGTCCTTCGCCCCCGTGGATTCTGAGATCGGGGATCCGGCTGCGAAGTCCTTCCTCCAGGAGGTCGCGGAGCCTCCGGACGTGGTCTCGGGACGACCCTTCGTCCACGGCCAGGCGGACTGCCCGAGCCGCCCCCACCGCGCCGGCGACGTCCGGGGTTCCGGGTCTGAGACCTCCTTCCTGGCCTCCGCCGAAATGCAACGGCTCCAGCTCCACTCCCTCCCTGGCCACCAGGACTCCTACACTTTTGGGGCCACCTACCTTGTGAGCCGAGAAGGTGGCGAGCTCAGCGGGGAAGCTCTTGAGGTCCACGGCCATCCGGCCGAGGGCTTGCACCGCGTCGGTGTGAAAGGGGACCCCGTAGTGGCGACACCGCTCGCCCACCTCCTCGATGGGGAGAACCAAGCCCGTTTCGTTGTTCACCCACATCACCGACACCAGGTCCGCCCCGCTCTCGAGAGCCGCCTCCAGGACCTCCCAGTCCGGCATGCCGCGGGCGTCCACAGGGATGGTATCCACCCGGGCCCCCTCCCGGCCGGCCTGGGCTGCTGCCTCTCTCACGGCGGAGTGCTCGATGGATGAGATGACCAGATGGGCCGGGGCTCCGGCGCGGAGACGGCTCCGGATCCTTCCCAGCACCGCCAGATTGTCCCCTTCCGTCCCGCCTCGCACGAAGAAGACCTCGGCCGGCGGGACGCCCAGCGACTCCCCGACTTCCTCCCGGGCGTCCTCCAGCGCCCTTCCGGCGTCCCGGCCCCACCGATGCACACTGGCGGGGTTTCCGAACCCGTCCGAAAGAAAGGGCTCCATGGCCTCCCGAACTTCGGGCCGGAGTGGGGAAGTGGCTGCGTAATCCAGGTAAATGGGCTTCATTCGAACGGCTCGACTCCAGCGGGCCCACGGAGGGCGTTTCCATTCCAGATGTACGGACCTACCTTAACGATTGGAGGGAGTCAAAGTTCCACCCTCTCCGAGACGAAGAGCCACCGCCTCCCGGTGCGCCACCGGGGAGCACGAGCCCCAGATACGCGTCCCCCTCGAGGTCCATGACGTCAGCTTCCCCCAGCTTCCCGGAAGATCGCCCCCGTCGCTTCCGGGCCACCGTACACGGAACCATCTTCGCCGGCCGTGATCGCCACCTGGAGGAGCTGAGTCCTGGGGACTCGTTGCGCCTCATCCCCGGACCGGCCCGGGAGGAAGTGCCTGAAGTCTGGGTCCACCTCGTCTCGGGGGATCCCGTGGGTCATCTGCCTCCGGAGATCGGAGCCTGGCTGGCCCCGTGGCTCCATGAAGGGGGCACGGCGGAGGCCCGAGCTCTGAAAGTGAAGGGAGCGGACGTGCCCAGTTGGCGTCGACTTCTGTTGGAAGTCCACTGCGTCTGAGCCCTCCCTGGCCTCAGAACGTCGGTACCGAGAGCGAGCTCAGGGAAGGAAGGGCGAGGGCCTCCCGAGTCTGGAAGGGCTCGCCGAAGGCCACTCGGATTCGGGCCCCGGATCGGGCGGCGTATCTCTTCACCTGTTCCAGAAAGGGACGATCACCTCCGGGGAACACCTCCCCGACCCCGTGGGCACCTTCGAACTGGGAGCGGTAGCACCGGAGCGCCTCCAGCTTCCGTTCCAGGGTGTCGGTGATGTCCACCACGAAGCTGGGCGGAGGAGCATCGTCCCGGTACGCCACCGCGTGCACCACGCTCCGGGGTCGGTGGGGCGTTCCGGCGACCTCCAGGTTCTTGAGGCCTGCCAGAAAGGAGGCGTCATAAACGAGCTCACATGCTTCCCGGTGGTCGGGGTGGCGTCCTTCCTTCCAGTGAGTCACCACCACACGAGGACGGAGCTCGCGGATGAGGCCGGCCACCTTGAGACGGGCTTCCCGGGTGTTCCGGAGGTTCGCATCCGGGAGGCCGGCGGAGCGGCGTTGGGACAGCCCCAGGACGGCGGACGCTTCTTCCTTCTCCTTCCGCCGAACCTCTCTGGAGCCCCGACTCCCCATTTCTCCATCCGTGAGGTCCACCACCCCGGTGCGGTCCCCTCTGTCCGAGCTTCGGATCAGGGCCCCTCCGCAGAGGAGCTCGGCGTCATCCGGGTGGGCCATGATGGCCAGAACATCCAGTGGTTCCATGCGTGGTCCGTGAGAGAAGAGAGAGGCTGTGGAGGAGAAGGGTGGGAGGAGAGAGCGTCAGGACGGGACCGCGTCTCGCACAGCCCGGTACCGGGTCCCCGGGTTTTCGACCTGGAGCACGCGGTCCTGGTCGTCGAACCAGATGATCCGAGTGGTGTCTGAGGTCTCCAACCGGAAGCGTCTCGCTTCCACCTGCTGGCCGGCCACCGAGATGGCCTCCCGGCCCTCCGGGATCAGGCGAAGCTGAACTTGCCGACTCTCGCGAGGCACGATGACCGGAAGGGTGGACTCCCCCCGCTCCAGGTGAGGGCGGAGAAAGTAGAACTGATGGGCCACCTCGCTGTCCAGAAGGAGGGTGCCCGTCTGGGCGCGATATTCCCGCTCCTGCTCCCCTCGGGCCGAGACCACTTTCGTGTGGTAGCGTCGGTCGCCGAGGGTCACGTAGATCTCCTCCTCTCGGCTCCCGGTGATCTTGACCTGGTAGGCGGAGACCGCCATTTCCGCACCCTGTGCCTGGAGGGCGGGCCGGATCTCCAGAACGTCGCCGGCCCGGTCCATCCGGATCTCCGCCGTGGCGATGATCTGGGCGTCGCCTCCCGCTCCAGACCTCCGGATCGCGAAGCTCTCGCTCCCCACGCTCCGGCCGTCCACGAAGACGAGGAAGGTGCCCTCGTCCAGGGCGACGCTCTGGGCCAGGGCCTGGGAGGCGTGGAAGGACCCTGCAGGAAGGGCCAGAAGTAGGAGAGGAAGCAAATGTCGAATCCGCATCGTCTTCATCCGAGGCGGGTAGAGGGAACCCCCGTCAGGAGCCACTCCGGACTCCCCGGACTCCGGGAGCGGGAACGTGCTATGGTACACCTGCCATCCGAACCGGATCCGTTCATGCCCCCCCGCGCACCATTTCATCCACCGGCGCCCTGGTCGTGAGTGCTTCTGCCGAGAGGTTCTGGACTGTGGGTGCCTGGGGTGCCCTTCTGGCCCTGGCCGCGTGGATCCGGTGGCTCCACCCCGCTTTCCTCGCGCTCTCTGCGGCCGGCGTCTTTCTCGCCCTCTACTCTCCTCGCCTGAGGCAAACGCCGGGAGCCTTCGGTGTGGTGGCTCTTGTATTGGCCATCGTCGCCGGATTCATCGGGGACCGGGAGGTTCGCCGGGTGGCCACGGATTGGGAGGAAATCCGGGAGCAGAGAGAGGCTCAGGTACAGTCGGCGCTGGATGAGGCTTTGGACCGGACCATCCGTCGGGGAGACGAGACGGTGGAGCGAGTGCTGGAGCTCTGGGAGATGGGTGGCGGCACCCCTCCTGAAGGACCGGACCTGGCCCGGGTGCGGGACGAAGGTCGGATGGATGCGCTGGCCGTCTTTGGCCCTGACGGGGAGCTGAGGGCATGGGACGGTTCGCACCACGGTCGAATCCCTGCCGAGGTGCGCCGCGGGGAGACTCGATACGCCTACGCGGAACGACCGCTCCTTGGATACCTCTACTTTACGGCTCCCCTTCCCGAGGGCGAGGGGGCCGTATTGGCTGCCCGACTCCTCCGGGCCGAGCTTCCCCCGACGATGGATTCGGGTGAAGTGGACTTGGCTTCGGCGTTCCAGGCCCAAACCGGGGCGACGGTGCACATTTCCAGCGCGGAGCGGGTCGAGGGGGCCAGCGTGTGGGATCTCCGTTGGGACGGGGAGACCCTCTTCAGCGTCGCTCTTGCGCCGTTCACCCAGGCGGAGGATCGGGACGGCCTGGTAGCCCGTTGGGGTGGGGGCGTAGCCGTGTTGGGGTTGTTGGCGTGGCTCCTCCTGGCCCGTGGAGCCAGGTTCCGACGGGTGGGACGTGCGCCCGCCGCCTTCGTCCTTCTTGCCTTCGTGTCGTTGCTTCCCCTGGGAACCCTCCTGGGGTTTCCCGCTCTCTTCTCCCCTGCGGACTTTCTCCTCCCGGGACCCTTGGAGCTCACCCTGGGCCGACTTCTGGTTCTGGGCGCGGTGGGGGCCATGTTGGTGGGCTTCCTCCGCCCACCCCGCTCCCAGCGTTGGCAATCGGTGTGGGCCATGGGCGGAGCCCTCGTGGTCGCCGGGGTCATCGTCTGGCTGTTCCGGAACGGGGCCGCCACAGGTCTTTTGGCCGGCGGAGATCTGGAGTGGACCGGATATGCCATGGGGATGGGTCTCTTTCTTTCGCTGGCGGCGGCTGTGGGGCTCGGTCCCGGAGCGGATTACGTTCGGGCCCCAAGGCCGTGGCTCTTCCTGGGTGTCGTTGTCGTGGTATCCGTCCTATCCGTCCTCCTCTCCCTGTGGGTCCGACAGGGGCCGGAAATCCCACTCTGGTTCGTGGGGCTCTGGGCCCTTCCCCTCTGGCTCTTCTCCCGGACCCTACCGGGAGGAGACGACCTGCCGGCGGCGGGAATGCGGTGGGTCGCCGCCGTCGTGCTGGGTGTGGGACTGGCCCTCCCGTTCGCCTTCGGAGACCGGGTCACGGCCCGCATGGCGTTGGCCGAGGGCCAGGTGGAGCGGCTGGGGACCCAGGTGGACCCATACATGGAGTTCCTGCTCCATAGGCTCGGTGAGGAGGCCGGGGTTCTTCTTTCGTCGGGGCGTGCTCCCGTGGAGGTGCTCTATGGGGCCTGGGTGCGAAGCGGTCTGGCGTGGGAAGGCTATCCCATCTGGCTTACTCATTGGAGCGACCGGGGGATGCCTGTGGAGGAACTCCGGCTGGGCGCCCCGGGGGAGCGCCCGACCATCCCCGCAGATCTGGTGGAAGAGGCGGACGCCGCCCAGGGAACGGCCATTCGGAGGTTCGATCTCGCCAACGCCCACTATATGGCCGTGGTCTCACTGGATGGAGGCGAGCGGATCACCGCCGTGGTACCCCCGCGGCGCCATGTGGCGCCCGTCTCTCCGTTGGGCCCGCTCCTGGGGCCGGACCGGACGGGCCGGGAGAGCCTGGTCCTGATCCCTCTCCTTCCCGGTGAGGCTCCCGGCGAGACGGGGGAGATGAGGTGGATCGCTACGGAAGATGGCTGGCAAGCCGAGCTCTACCTGGCATATCCCGACCAGGTGTATCATGCCCACTATCTGGTGGATCTCCCCGGGACGTTGGTGGTGGTGGCCCGGGGTACGCTCATCACCCTCCTCCTTCTCGCCGTCCTTCTCTCCCTCTGGTTCGCGGGCCGTTGGATCGGAGGGCGGCAGCCCCGGAGTCGTGGACGCTGGCGGGCTCTCACCGCTTCGTTCCAGACTCGGGTGACATTGGCCCTCTTCGGATTCTTCCTGCTTCCCACAGCGGTGTTCGGGACCATGGCGTATCAGACGCTCCATGGCGCAGCGATCCGGACAGCGGAGGTGTTGGCGGAGCGCGCGGTGGAGGACGCCTCCGGAGGCTTCGTGGAATTCGGTGGTGAGGTGGAGGAGTTGGCCGGTCGAGTGGGGGCGGATTTGCTTCTCTATGACCGAGGTGAGCTCGTTGAGGCTTCCCTCCCTGCACTGGCCGAACTGGGCCTTTATCCGGGGTGGCTTCCTCGGGACGTCCATCGATTGATGGAGCAACGGGAGGAGTTGATGGTCACCCTTCCCGCGTCGTTGGGAGGGTGGGACTATGTGATGGCCTACAGGAGGGTGGCAGGGGAGCAGGTCCTGGCTGCACCGGCTCCGGTGGAAGTGGGAGCCACCGCCCTGCGTCAGCGCGAGGTAACCCATCTTCTGGGCTTCGCGCTGGTCCTGGGCGCGGCCCTCTCCGTTCTCTTGTCGCTGGTGGTGGGTCGGGCTTTGTCCCGTCCGATCCAGACACTGCAGGTCGCGTCCGAGCGCGTGGGGGCCGGCAACCTGGGGGTTCATCTCCCAGAGGATCGGAAGGACGAGTTCGGGGCCGTCTTCACCGCCTTCAACCGCATGGTGAGACGTTTGAGGCGGGCGCGGAAGGCGCTGGTACGTTCCACTCGGAGGAGTCGGGCCATCGTAGAGGAGGTGGCCACCGGGGTCCTGGCTCTGGACGCCGACGCACGGGTGGTTCTGGCCAATCCCATGGCCGAGCGTCTGTTGGGGGTGGAGCTACCGGCGGGGACCGGCCTTTCGGAGGTGGACGGGGAACTGGAGGCCGGCGCTTTCTTCCAGTGGCTTCAGCGGTACTTCCGGGAGGAGCTGGAGGAGGAGAGTCAGGAGTTGCACCTGTCCGGGCGGCGGATTCGCGTGCGGGCTCGTCGCATCTCCGGGAGAGGCCCGCGAGGCGGCGCCGTGGTGAGCTTGGAGGACGTCACCGATGAGCTCCGAAGCGAGCGGATCCTGGCATGGGGGGAGATGGCTCGTCAGGTCGCCCATGAGGTGAAGAACCCGCTGACGCCCATCAAGCTGGGGGTGCAACACATCCGGCGAGCCTGGCGGGATCGGCATCCGGACTATACCCAGATTCTGGAAAGGAACGCCGAAGCCATCCTGGGAGAGATCGATCGTCTGGCTTCGGTGGCCAGCGGATTCTCTCGTTTCGCGGCACCCGGTGCGGCGGGGGAGCTTCCACTGGAGCCCGTTGGGGTCGACGCGGTGGTCCGGGACGTCCTCACTCTGTACTCGGCTGGGGACGGTGAAATCGACTTCAGCTTCCGGAAGGATGGAGAGCCGACGCCGGTCCGGGCCCGGGAGGGTGAGTTCAAGGAGGTCCTCGTGAACTTGTTGGAGAACTCCCGTGCGGCCATTTCCAACGGTGGCGAGGTTCGGATTCAGGCTCGGACGGGGCCCCGGGAGGTGGAGGTGACCGTGGCCGACGACGGAGTGGGAATTCCACCGGACGCACTCCCCCGGGTGTTCGAGCCCCACTTCTCCACCCGATCCTCCGGGACGGGCCTGGGTCTTGCTATCGTGAGAAGACTCGTGGAGTCCTGGGGCGGGGAGGTGGAAGTGGAAAGTGAATGGGGAGCGGGGACCACTGTGAGGCTTCGCCTGGTACCCTGGGTGGACGGCCTGGAAGGGACTGGCGAGCAAGAGGAAAAATCGTAGATTTCAAAGGCTGTGGCTTCGTTTTGGAGCCGTTCGTTCCTCGCACGTCGAGTTCATGCCCAACCCCACCATCGGAAGCAGAGAAAGTAGGGGCTCGGGGGCCCGGAGGCCCGAGGCCTCCCGTGGTTCGACGGTGGATCCTCTCGAGCTGGCTCGGTGGTTGGAGGACCGGTCGGACGAGATCGGCGAGCGCTGGCTTTCCGAGCTTCACTCCCGGGGCGGAGGTGCCGGAGCCGAGGAGCTGGAAGATGTAGTCGCGGCATTCGTGGGGCTCTTCACCCGTCTCCTTCCCGGTCTCATGGGGCCCCTCAAAGAGCAGGTGGAGCCGCTCTGGACCCAGACGGCCGAGCTCTACGGAAACACCGGCGCTCTCCGGGGCCTGGCGTCGGGGGAAGCCATTGAGGAATTCCAGGTCTTCCGGGAGGTTCTGATCCGCCAGATCTATCACGACCCTCCCGGGGGCCCTGGACGATCCCTGGATCTGAGGGAGCTCCTCGCTTTGAACCGGGTCGTGGACCAGGGTGTGACCCACGCCAGCGTGGGCCACACGGATTCCCTCTTCTTCGCCCTCTTTCAGGGGGGCGGGGTTTCGGAAAGGCCCACCCCGGAGGTGGTGGAGGGGGTTCGGGACCAGGTGGAGATGATCCACAACGAGTTGGAGAAGTTGGGTCCCCTGATTTAGTGCCCCGAGTCAGAGGTGCCTTTGCGCACCGAGGGTGGCTCGAGACTCACCGGGCGGGTGGGGAACCGGGAGCGCTCGGCCTCAATCCAGCTCCCTGAGCTCCTTCACCAGATCCCCCAGTGCTTCCTTCGCGTCGCCGAAGAACATCATGGTCTTCTCCATGTAGAAGAGGTCGTTGTCGATCCCGGCGAACCCCGGGCTGAGGCTCCTCTTCACCACCACCACGTTGCGGGCCCGGTCCACGTCCAGGATGGGCATGCCCGCGATGGCACTTCCGGGGTCCCGGGCGGCTGGGTTCACCACGTCGTTGGCACCCACCACCATCACCACGTCGGTTCGGTCGAAGTCCGGGTTGATGTCCTCCAGGTCGAAGAGCCGGTCGTACGGCACATCCGCCTCGGCCAGAAGCACGTTCATGTGTCCCGGCATGCGTCCCGCCACCGGGTGGATGGCAAAACGGACCTGGATCCCGCGAGCTTCCAGAAGGTCCATGAGACGTCGGACCTCGTGCTGCGCCTGGGCCACCGCCAGGCCGTATCCGGGCACGAAGACCACGGATCCGGAATACCCCAGCAACATGGCTGTCTCTTCGGCACCTACGCTCCGAACCGGTCGGTCCTGGTCTTCCCCGGGGCCCACCGCCGCAGCGGTCCCAAAGGCTCCGAAGGCCACATTGGCCAGGGAGCGGTTCATGGCCTTGCACATGAGTTGGGTGAGGATGAGTCCGGCGGCTCCCACCAACGCGCCGCTGATGATGAGGATGTAGTTGCCCAGGACAAATCCTGCTGCCGAGGCCGCCAAGCCCGAGTACGAGTTCAGGAGGGAGATGACCACCGGCATGTCCGCGCCACCGATGGGGATGACCAGAAGGATCCCCAGGAGGAACGCGAGCCCCGCCAGGAGAAGGTAGGCGCCGGGGTGGGAGGCTCCTGTGGCCAAGTACCCCGCCAAGCCCAACAGGGAGACGAAAAGGAGGAGGTTGAAGGCGTTCTGGAAGGGGAAGGTGATGGGGCTTCCGGAAACCAGGCCCTGAAGCTTCCCGAATGCCACCGCGCTTCCGGAGAAGGTCACCGTCCCGATGAGGGTGGAGAGGGCGATGGTGGTGGCATCGGGCACGGGGAGAGCATCCGCCCCGGCCAGGCGGAAAAACTCAGCGGAGGCCACCACCGCCGACGCGCCTCCCCCGAGACCATTGAAGACGCCCACCAGTTGCGGCATGGCCGTCATGGCCACCGTCCGGGCGAGAGCGGCCCCCAGGATGGCGCCCAACAGGATTCCCCCTCCGATGGTGCGCCAATCCAGGATGTCTTCGTGGGCCAGCGTGACTACTACGGCCAGGAGCATGGCGGTAGAGGCCAGCGCGTTGCCGCGGCGCGCCGTGGCCGGAGAACCCAGAAGCTTCAGCCCGAAGACGAAAAGCGCCGCCGAAGTGATGTACGCCAGATCCACCAGAATGGAAGGCATGGCCGGGCCCCTAGCGACGCTTGAACATCTTGAGCATCCGATCCGTGACGAGGAAGCCGCCCACCACGTTCACGGTGGCCATGACGATGGCCACCACTCCCAGAATCGTGATGAGGGGCGTCTCGGCCCTGGCGGAGATCATGACGGCTCCGATGAGGGTGATCCCGGAGATGGCGTTGGCCCCGGACATGAGGGGCGTGTGAAGCGTGGGAGGGACCTTGGTGATGACTTCGAACCCGGCGAGCATGGCCAGGACGAAGACGTAGAGGCCCACGATGAGCTCACCCATCCGAACCCTCCTGGTTTAGGGCTTCCTGGACCCTGGGGTGGCGTACCTCCCCCCCTTGTGTGACCAGGCATCCCGTGGCGATTTCGTCATCCGAATCCACGTTCAGCTCCCCTTCGGGGGCCAGGTGGAGCAGGAGGGCGGAGATGTTCCGGGAATACATCTCGCTTGCGTGGGTGGGGACCTCGGCCGGGAGGTTCGTGGGACCCAGGATCCGGACGCCCTCCCGCTGGACGACCTCGTCGGGACGGGTCTCAGTACAGTTGCCCCCCGTAGCCGCCGCCAGATCCACCACCACGGCTCCGGCAGGCATGGCGTCCACCGTCTCCCGGGTGAGGAGGACGGGCGCCCGGCGGCCCGGAATCTGAGCCGTCGTGATCACCAGGTCCGACGCTTGGGCGTGTCGGTGGACCAGTTCGAGCTCCGCCTCGTGCTCCGCTTCGGTGAGCTCCCGGGCGTAGCCTCCTTCCGCTTCCGCATCGGGATCCACCTCGGTCTCCAAAAAGCGAGCCCCCAGGCTTTCCACTTGCTCCTTGACGGCGGGACGGACGTCGAAAGCGGAGACGGAGGCCCCGAGGCGGCGCCCGGTGGCGATGGCCTGTAGCCCGGCCACCCCGGCACCCAGCACCAGCATCCGAGCCGGAGGAATGGTTCCCGCCGCCGTCATGAGCATGGGGAGGAAGCGGGGGAGGTGGAGGGCTCCCAGGAGGACGGCTCGGTAGCCCGCCACAGTGGCTTGGGAGGAGAGGGCGTCCATCTTCTGCGCCCGTGTCACGCGGGGGATCAACTCCATGGAGTAGGCCGTGATCCCGGCGTCGGCCAGAGACTGGATCCGCCGGGGGGCCCCCAGGGGATCCAGAAAGCCCAGGAGGGAAAGGCCTTCCGAAAGCCCCTCCACCTCGTTGGTGGATCCCTCCTTGGGTCCCAGGGGAGGCGCGACCTTGAGGAGGATGTCGGCCCCCTCCAGGGCCTCCTCCCTGGAGGGGGCGACGTCGGCCCCTCCGGCTTCGTACGCGGAGTCCGGGAATCCCGCTTCGTCTCCGGCCCCGGCCTCCACTACCACCTGGAATCCGGCCTCGCGGAGAGCCTTCACCGAGGAAGGGACCAGGGCGACCCGACGTTCCCCGTTGCGGAGTTCCCGGACGACGACGACCCTCATAGGCGACGATCCTCCTCCGTGGGAGGCCAGTATATGGAACCCCGGGTCCCAGCGTACGGCCGACGGCCTTTCCCCGAATCGCTAAGGGGGAAGCTGTCCGGTGCGATGGCACCACCCGCCGGGTTCCTTGGGCTCCACGATGGGGGCCGTAGTACGAGGAGGGCAAGGATTTTTTTCAGGGAGGGAGCGGCGTGATGGTCGACGGACACCTCGAGGGAGGCGAAGATCGCAAGGCTGGGTCGCGGCGGCGCGGCCTCCTGTTTCCGATCCTTCTCCTCTCCCTTCTCCTCCCGCCCGCCCTTCCCTTGGAAGCTCAATCCGGCCCCCCACTGGTGGGCGACCATTGGGCTCGGGACCTGGTTCGGCTCCTGGATGTGGTCGAGCCCGAAGAACTCCGGTGGGTGGATGGAGGTGTGCCCACTGCGGCTGCCTTGCGGCCGTTGGATCCGGTGGAAGAGGGTGGCCTGACGGGCAGCTTTCAGGAGCGTTGGTGGGAGGTCTTGCTCCTGGAGCGCCCGGGCGCC
>SKZC01000412.1 GCA_007127575.1 Gemmatimonadota bacterium | reverse complement strand
GTTCCTCGGTCATATCCACGCCGATGACCTTCCCCTGCTCTCCCACCAGCCGAGAGAGCAAATAGGCGTCTCGACCGCTCCCACACCCCACATCCAGGACGGTGGCCCCTTCCATGGCCGGGGGGATGGGCACGCCGCACCCGTAGAACCGCTCTTGAACCTCCGGGTGGATGTCCTGTAGAAGGCTTCGAAGCTCCGGGGCCACCTCATCGGGAGTACAGCACGCTCCCGTCTTCAGGTCGGCGCTGGAGCTCAGAACCCGCCCATAGTAATCCTGGACTCCTGTCCGGACATCGGTGCCGGATCCCCCGGCGCCACCGTCCTCTACTCCCACCCGTCCGTTGGACCCCGACATATGTGCCTTCTCCTGGTTGCCGTGTCGTACTCCCGTGGCGGCCCTGGAATCGAGGCCGGAGGGCCGCCGATCCTCAAGAAGAATCCCCGGCCCCATCCACTCGGTTCCCATACACCTCCGGAAGATCGGAGGTCGCTCGGGGGTAGGAGCCGAGAACGAATGCTGGTGAAACCACCCGTGGTGGGGTCACAGGCCCCGAACACCGCGGGGTCGCCTTCAGGAGTCAACGGCCGTGCTGAAATCCCTTCGTAACAGGACGGGGATGGTGATCCTGGCACTTCTCGTGGCAGGGCTCTTTCTATCCCGCCGCATCTCCGGCCCGGGGGGAGGCGGAGCCCCCGAGTTCGACCCGTCGGAGTTCCAGGATGCCGTGACCCTCGAAGCCCACGAGGCTCACCGATTCGTGGGAGAGCGTGCGGTGGTGTGTGGAACCGTGGCCGCCACCAACTTCGCCAGCGGGGTCGGCGGGCGACCCACCTACCTGAACCTGGGGGCTCCCTTCCCTCAGCAGGAGTTCGACATCGTCATCTGGGGGCGGGACCGGCACCGGTTCCAACTCCCCCCGGAAGATTTCTACCGGGGAGCTCGCCTCTGCGTGGCGGGTTCGGTCATCGAGCACGACGGGGTGCCGCGGATCGAGGCCAGCACGCCCCGCCAAATCCAGGTCCTGGACTGAGCCCTGCTTCCCTGCGGAATGCCCTCAGAACCCTGAATCCGTCTCCCCTTCCCAGTGGCTCGGGTCTCCCAGATCGAGCCGCTTCCCCGAAGCCCGCCATCCCTCCACTCTCACCCGAGGCACCAGCCACTCCGCCAGTTTGCCGAGTTCGTCCGGCTCGCCCCCCTCCTGGAGGTATCGGAACACCTCGGTCAGGGCTGAGGGCCGAAAGAGATAGAGGGGGAGAGCCGTGGTGGTGGAGGGTGGATCCGTCGGCTTCTCGTGGAACTCCGTGATCTCATCTCCCTCCCCCAGTACCACCACCCCACGCCGATGTAGGCGCTCCGGCGCTTCCTCCAGCACCGGGATCAATACGTGGGCCTGAGGCCGACGGACACCCTCCTGGACGAAGCGTGACAGAGGGAAGGGGAGGATCGTGTCGGTGGCCGCAACGAGAAGCTCCCCGGGAACGTCCATCCTCTCCAGGGCAAAGGCCAGGTCGCCGACCGCCCCCAATCGCTCCTCCGGCCCCTCGGTTCCATTGCAGAGGAGGTGGAGGGGAACGGGGCTTCGGAGGCGAGCTTCCTCCATCCAGCCCTCCAGCTTCGTCACGAACCGCCGGTTCGTCACCATCCAGACCTCCCGCATGCCGGCGATGGCCGTGACCTCATCCAAGAGGACGTCCGCCAGTGGGCGCTGGAGACCGGGCACCGCGAGTAGCACCTTGGGCGTTTTCCGTCCCATCGCTCCCAGACGGGTCCCGTACCCGGCCGCCAGGAGGAGCGCATGCACGCCTCACCCCTCCAGCGCGCTGCGGACCGGGTGGGGGAGGCCTTCGGGGAGGGTGTGGGAGCCCTCCACCTCCGGAAGCCCATGGCTCAGGGTTTGCCAGAAGAGGTGGACGTCGTCAGGGGAGCGACGCACCCGGTGGAGGAACCCCGCCGCCGCCTTGGCGGTGTAGGTGGGATCCAGAGCCAACCCCGCTTCTTGGAAGAGCTCGGTGGCTCGCCCACCCTCGGGGGTGGGGCGTCCATAGCCGGAGCCCAACCGCTCCTTGTCCAGGTGGATCCGGGCCATGACCTCCTTCACCGAGGGAGCTTCGCCTTTGGAGCCCAGGGCCCGAAGGGTGGCGCGAACGAGCCTCCGGAGTGCCGTCCTGTGGGCCACCACCGGAGCCACTACGCGGACCGCGCTGACCTGGATGGGCTCCCGGGCCATGGCGAACCCTACAGCCAGCCCCACGGCAGTCCCCATGGTGCCGCAGGCTACATGCACCCAGTCCGGACGGGGTACCTCCCCGGCGTGGATCTGCTCCGTAAGCTCCCGGGCCGCCTGGACGTACCCCATCACGCCTCGTACGCTGGAGCCGCCGGGCGGGACCACGAACGGCCGATCCGGGAGGTAGAAGAGGCGGCCCACGGACAACCCCACCGGGATGAACTCCAAGCGCGGAACACAGCGAATTTCAGCCCCCAGGGCCACCAGCCGGCGAAGCACGCTTCGCACCTTCTCGTCCGGGGGTTGGGGAGAGAGGACGAGGGTGACGTCGAAACCCAGCTCCCGTCCGTAGAGGGTCGTGGCAAGGGCGTGATGTGAGCCCAGGGCTCCGGCCGTAATGAGCCGGCCCGCGCCCCGCCGGCGGGCCTCCGCCAGGATGAACTCCAACTTCCGAACCTTGTTGCCCCCGTAACGCTCTGCCGTCCGGTCATCCCGCTTGACCCACAGCTCCCCCGGCACGTCGGGAAAATCCAGAGGCTCCACCGGGGTGGGAAACGTACCCAGGGCTACCCGGGGAAACCGGTCCTCCAGTGGCGGAATCCCTCCCATCACACCTCTATCCCTTGACCCGGCCGAACCCGGTGATCACCGCCACGATCATCACCGGAATCAGGGCCAGAGCGTAAAAGAGGTACACCACCTCCTGGGCCCAGGGAATGGGGGTGACGAACTCGTACCGGGTGCTCAGCTCCTGCTGGATGGCGTGAGCCGCCACGATGGTCGCCGCATAGGGAAGCATGTAGCCCACGGAGCACGAAATGGTGTCCATGAGGTTCGCGCTGCGATACGGATGGATTCCCCGGCGCTTACGCAGTGCGTTGACCAGGGGCCCCACGGTGATCATGGCCACCGTGTTCACCGACACGCAGATGTTGGCGAAGGCCACCAAGCCCAGGATGGAGCCCTCCGCCCCTCGCCGGGTCTTGGCCCACGTCCGGTCCAGGAGGCTCAGCATGTCCTCCAGAAACCCGCCCGCCTTCATGATCCCGATGGCCGTAACCAGGAGAAGCGTCAGGATGGAGATGGGAAGGAGGGCGATGGCCCCGTCCACGGCGCTTCCCCCCACCGAGCCGTCGGCCAGGTGAAAGACGCGCTCCAGGGGAAAGATCCCGAATACCGCTCCTACCAGGATTGCCGTGGCCACCCCCGCCGTGAGCGCCGCCAGGAAGTGCCCTCCGGAGACGGCGATGACGAAGACCACCACGGCGGCCAGAAGCATGGGAAGGCCGGTGGGGTCCGCCGTCTCCGCCAGCAACTGCTCCGCCTGACCTGGAGCCAGGGTCCCCTCCCCCCCGCCGAAGAAGAGGAAGAGCAAGACAGCGATCCCTCCGGCGATCCCCACGTATTTCAGACGGGAGCGAACCACGCCGCCCACATCCGTCTCCTGGGTCGCCGCCGATACGATGGTGGTGTCGGAGATGGGAGCCAGGTTGTCCCCGAAAGCGGCGCCGCTGTAGATGGCCCCCATGAGGGCGGCTGGATGAGCCCCCAGGACGATCCCGGCAGGGAACATGACGGCAGTGAACCCCACCACCGTTCCCAGCCCGGTCCCGACGGAAACGGCGAACAGGGCCGCGGAGAGGAAGGCCACCACGGTGAACACGCTCCCGGTGAGCTGGAGATTGGCGCCGGCCCACACGATGGCCTCCACCAGCCCCGAGTCCGCCAGAATCCCGGAGAAGGCTCCGGCCCAGAGCCAGCAGACCACCGCCACCGCCGCCACCCGGTTCGCCATGAGGGAGAAGACCCGCTCGCTGTAGCGAGCCACGTCCTTCGCCAGGAGCATCCCCACCGAGATCCCCAGCATGGCCAGGACGATCAT
>SKZC01000108.1 GCA_007127575.1 Gemmatimonadota bacterium | reverse complement strand
GGGCTCCGGCGACCACTTCGGTGGTGCCGTCGCCGTGGATGGCGACGTGGCGGCGGTGGGTCTGGTGGGAGCCGACGACGATGCCGGTCAGGTGGCCATCTTCCAGCGAGACGATGCCGGACGCTGGTACGAAGCCGAGGTGGTCCACTCGGAGCCCGAGGCGCTACCGGTAGTGTCCGGGGAGACGGTGGACTGCATCGACGGTGCCGCCGGCATCAACCCCTGTTCCAACGTGGAGCTCCTCTCCTTCCTTCCGGTTTCCGCCCTGGGTGGGGGTCGGGGGATCCGCCTGAACGACGTCTGGGGCTGGCAGGATCCGGAGACGGGTCAGGAGTACGCCTTGGTGGGGCGGACGGACGGGATGGCCTTCGTGGACATCAGCGACCGAAACAACCCGGTCTACGTCGGAGAGATGCTCCGCACGGAGGGCTCACCCACGGCCTCCTGGCGAGACATGAAGGTATACCAGGACCACCTCTTCGTGGTGGCCGACGCCTCGGCGGAACACGGGATGCAGGTGTTGGACCTGGCCCGTCTCCGAGAATTCGACGGGGAGCCCATCTCCTTCGAGCCGGACCTCACCTACGACCGGATCCACAGTGCCCACAACATCGTGGTGAACGAGGAGACCGGGTACGCCTTCACTGTGGGGAACAGCGGCGGTGGGGAGACCTGCGGGGGCGGGCTCCACATGATCGATATCTCCGAGCCCTTGAACCCGACCTTCGTCGGGTGTTTCGCCGATCCCATGACGGGCCGGGCCTCTAGCGGGTACACCCACGATGCCCAGTGCGTCATCTACCGGGGTCCCCACGAGGAGTACCAGGGGCGAGAGATCTGCTTCGGGGCCAATGAGACGGCCCTCTCCATCGCGGATGTGACGGACAAGGACGACCCGGTGGCCCTATCCCGCTCCGCATATCCGAACGTGGGCTACACGCACCAGGTCTGGCTCACCGAAGATCACGAGTACCTGTACATGAACGATGAGCTGGACGTCCTCTCCGGAATGGTGGACCGGACCCGGACCATCATCTGGGACGTCACCGACCTGGAAGATCCCCAGGTGGCCGGAGAGTACTTCTCGCCGGAGCCCGCCAGCGCCCACAACCTCTACATCGTGGGCGACCTCATGTATCAGTCCAATTACTCCAGCGGGGTCCGGGTGGTGGACATCTCGGATCGGGACAACCCGGAGGAAGCGGGATACCTGGACACGGCACCCTTTGTGGAGCCGGAGCCGGGCTTCACCGGGTCATGGGGGAATTACCCCTTCTTCGAGGACGGGACGGTGGCGGTGACCAGCATCCGGGAGGGCCTGTACCTGGTCCGGTACAACCCGGACCGGCCAGTTCCCTGAGGCCATGACACGCGTCGCGCTTTTCGTCGGGCTTCTCGGGAGCTTCCTTCTGCCCCCAGCCGAGGCCGGAGCCGGGGCCGGGGGCGCGGACCCTCTTCCGGAGCACATCCTCTACGTCTGCGTGCAGGACGAGGCTCAGGTGGCTCTCATCGACATGGAGAGCCACCAGGTGGTGGGGACCGTGGATCTCACGGAGTTGGGATTCTCCCAGCACTCCATGCCCCACGACATCGCCGTGGATCCCGATGGGTCGCACTGGTACGTCTCCCTCATCGGACAGGACCGGGTCCTTCGGTTCAACCGGGAAAACGAGCTCGTGGGTGAATTGGCCATGGAGACCCCCGGGATGCTGGATGCCCATCCCACGGAGGACCTGCTGGTGGTGAGCCGGTCCATGAGCGCCGTGAACCCGCCGGCTCGCATCGGGATAGCGGAGCGCTCCTCCATGGCGGTGGAGGAAGTGGACATCTTCTTCTCCCGCCCCCACGGGATCATCGTGAGTCCGGACGGCCGGTTCGCCTACACCGCCAGCTTGGGGGTGAATCAGGTGGCCTCCGTAGAGCTGGAAACCCACCGGGTGGAGTTGGTGGATGTGGAGGGGCCCACCCACGCCTTCGTGCAGTTTGCCATTTCTCCCGACGGCGCTACTCTCGTGGCCTCAGGTGAGTTGTCGGGGGAGCTGGTGGTATTCGATCTGTCGGATCCGGCGCACCCGGAGGTCGTGGCCTCGACCCACGTAGGACCGGTGGCCTTCGACCCGTACTTCACTCCCGATGGGGAGGAAGTCTGGGTGCCCATCAAGGGGGAGGACCGGTTGGCCGTGGTGAGCACCGAGGATTGGAAGGTGACCCACGAAATCCAGGGAGAAGGCCTTCTCCAACCCCACGCCATTCGCTTTTCCCCCGACGGGCGCTACGCCTTCGTGACGAACAACAACAAGGATCCGCACGCCATGCATCACCCTGCGGAGGAGGAGGGTGGACCACCGGGAACGCTGGTGGTGGTGGAGCGGGAGACCCGGGAGGTTGTGGAAGTCCTGGAGCTGGGCCGAAACGTCACCGGGCTGGGGCACCGCGCCCACCCCCGGTGACCTCCGTCCTCCGGGTCGTGCTCTCCCGGCTCGTACGGTGGCGGGGCCTCTCCTCCGGGCTTCGGTGGGACCGTACGGTTCTCAACGGAGTCGGCTTCATCTCCGTTCTCCTTCTGGCGGCCTGGGGCTGCGCCACCACACCGGACTCCCAGCTCCCCACTGCGGAGATTCCGGAGGCCGAGGCGGATCGACTGGCAGTGGGGGACCGGCTCTTCGTCCGTGAGGTCAGCCCGTTTCCCGTCATGGACGAGGACGGAAAGCCCTACGATCATCCTTTTCTGGGAGGGCTTCTCCGCCCCCGGGTGCAGTTCGTGGACATCTCGGGAGATGGGGTGCTGGACCTCTTCGTCCAGGAGCGTGCCGGCCGGATCATGCACTTCGAAAACGAGGGCTCTCGGGAGGAGCCTCGCTTCGTCTGGCGGACGGACCACTTCCAGGAGTTGGACGTAGGGGAGTGGTTCCGCTTCGCGGACCTGGATGGGGATGGGCGGTGGGACCTCATGGGGGAGGAGCGTTTCAGCCACATCCGGGTCTTCATGAACCGTGAGGGACCCGAGGGACCCCGCTTCGAGCTGGTCCCCGACACCCTCCGAGACGTGGACGGAACCCCCATCTTCAGCGACCGCCAGAACATACCCAGCGTCACGGACATCGACTGCGACGGGACGCTGGACCTCTTCCTGGGACGGATCGACGGAACGTTGACCCACTACGAGGAGGTGGACCGTGAGACGGAGCATGGGCTTCCTCGCTTCCGGCGGGTTACGGACCGGTTCGAGGGTATCGAGATCGTGGGAGAGGTGGGACAGCCCCCGACGATGCACGGCGCCAACTCCATGGCGTGGCACGATCTGGGGGGAGATGGTGTTCAGGACCTCTTCTGGGGCGACTTCTTCGAGCCCAGCCTCCTCTTCATCGAGAACACGGGCTCGTGCCCGAACTACTCCCTCAGCAGCCCGTTGCGGCTGGTTCCCACCGAGGGGGATCCCATCTCCACCAGCGGCTTCAACGCTCCGGCCTTCGCCGACCTGAATGGGGACGGAAGGAAGGACCTCTTCATCGGGGTGCTGGGTGGGGCCCACAACCCCGCGCTCACGGCCCACGCGAACCTCCATCACTACGAGCGCACCGAAGAGGATCGGTTTCGTCTGGTCACGGAACGCTTCCTCACAGGGGTGGATGTGGGGAGCGAGAGCGTGGTGGCCTTCGCGGACCTGGATGGGGATGGCCTCATGGACATGGTGGTGGGGAGCAAGATCGACCCTCAGCATCAGAACACGGGACGACTCTTTTACTTCCGCAACGTGGGCCGAGAGGGAGATCCCACCTTTCAGCTCGCCGACACCCTGACCCTGTTGGAGTCCTACCACTACGCGCCCGAGTTCGGAGACCTTTGGGGCGATGGCCGTCCCGCCCTGGCCCTGGGAACCTGGAACGACGGGGTGCACTTCTACCGGCACCGGGACGAGGCCGAGGCGTTCCGGTTCGAGGCGGAACCGGACCTCACCGTCCAACTCACTCGTGGAAGTCACACCGTGCCGGCTCTGGCGGATATCGATGGGAACGGCCTCCTGGACCTCTTCGTGGGGAAATCCAACGGTAGGATCAGCTATTTCCGGAATGTGGGCTCCCGGGAGGAGCCTCGGTTCGAGCTGGTGGACGACGAATTCGAAGGGATCGATGT
>SKZC01000094.1 GCA_007127575.1 Gemmatimonadota bacterium | reverse complement strand
TACGAGCCTCAGGTACGTATTCAGCGGAAGAGCTCCTCCTCGACTGAAGGTTCCACGAGGGGTACGTGTCGTGCAAGGAGCGCGCCTCGGATGCGTGGGCCTTGGCCCCGGGGTTGGCTCGGAGCTTGCCGCCTTCCCTTCCGGTCCGTAGATCCACAGAGTCCCTCCGCCCATTTCCATTTGAGGATCGGTGATGGAACCCGTACCGCCCGAGCGTCCGTCCGCTTTCCGTTCCAACCGCTCCCGCTTGTGGGAGCTTCTCCTTCCCCTTCTGATCTTGATGGCATCGGTGGCCTGTGGTGGTGGAGCGGAACGCCCGGAGGTCGGTAGCGAGGCGGATCCCGAGATGGAGGCGCCGGTCCGCGACTACCGACACGCCGAGCCCGAGGGTGGGCAGGAGGCCATCCCGGAAGAGCTTCAGTCCATCCTGGATACGGGGAATGAGGCTTACCGGGACGGGGCGTTGGAAGAGGCGTTGGCCCACTTCGAGGAGGCGGTGGGCCGGGATCCGGATCTGGCTGCGGGTTGGTACGGAGTGGCCATGGTTCGGGGGGCCATGGGCGATGGCGAAGGTGCGGATTCCGCCATGGTTCGGGTTCACCGGTTGGCTCCCTGGATCACCGGCCCCCACCCGGCTGCCTCGGCTCCGGCCAACCCCCACCCTTCCGGCGCTTCGGTGCCCGAACTCGACGGCGACGGCTGATCCAGGGCTTTCGCCGGCGCCGCCAGCCCTGCAAACTCATCGGCAAGAGGAGCATCCGCCGGAGGCTGCGTCCGTCATGCCCATCTGCAGTTATCTCGCCGTCCCACGTCGGGGGGCCGGACCCGAGCTGGCCCGTGGTCTGTCGTCCTTTCCGGAGTGTCAGGTAGTGGAGGCCCGGAACCGGGAGCTCTTCATCGTGGTGACGGAGACGGAGGGGCCGGAGGAAGACGCGGCGCTTCGGGAGCGCCTGGAGAGCCTGGACGC
The DNA here is from genome assembly GCA_007127575.1 of Gemmatimonadota bacterium. Classification (GTDB taxonomy): domain Bacteria; phylum Gemmatimonadota; class Gemmatimonadetes; order Longimicrobiales; family Gaopeijiaceae; genus SKZC01. Next base: position 13,587 of record SKZC01000094.1, on the reverse strand, counting down.
CCTGGAAGCGCTCATCCTCTCCTTTGGTGACATTGATCCGGACACCTCCCAGGGCGATCCGCTGGGTCGGGGAACGAGAGGCTCGAGAGGAGGATGACGTGACCGAAGATGGCGTGAGGGGAGAGGGGCGGGCCGAAGGGGGGGAGACCCTGGAGCGGCGCGAGTTCCTCAGGCGATCGGCCCTGGCGTCCGCCGTTGCCGCAGCCTCGGCCCTGGTCCCGGACGTCGCCTTCGGTGAGGAGGTGGAACGGTACCTGTCCGGATCCTCGTCGGTGCAGTGGCGGAAGACCCCCTGCCGGTTCTGCGGGGTGGGATGTGGCCTTCTGGTAGGGATCGAGGATGGAAGGGCGGTGGCGGTCCGGGGAGACCCCGAGTCGCCGGTGAACCGGGGCCTGGCCTGCGTGAAGGGCTACCATTCCGTCCAGGCGCTGTACGGAGAGGACCGCCTGACGCGGGCTCTGGTCCGTCGCGGCGGGACCCTGGTGGAGGTCCCCATGGAGGAAGCCCTGGACCTGGTGGCGGACCGGTTGCGGGAGACGGTGGAGGAGTACGGGAAGGACAGCGTGGCCATGTACGGATCGGGCCAGTGGACCATTCCCGAAGGATACGTGGCGTCCAAGTTCTTCAAGGGAGCGCTGGGCACGAACAACCTGGAGGCGAACGCCCGACTCTGCATGTCCAGTGCGGTCACCGGCTTCATGAGCACCTTCGGGATGGATGAACCGCCGGGGTGTTACGAGGACATCGATCATGCGGATGTCTTCGTCCTCTGGGGGAACAACATGTCCGAGATGCACCCCGTGCTCTTTTCCCGGATGCTGGAGGAGCGACGGCGGCGTCCAGGTGTGCGCATCGTGGATCTAGCCACCCGGACGACTCGCACCAGCTACGCTGCCGATCGTTCCATCCTCTTCGCGCCACAGGCGGACCTGGCCATCGCAAACGCCATCTGCCATGAGCTGGTCACCCGAAACCGGGTGGACCGGGAATTCGTGAACCGTCACGTGGCCTTCAAGCGTGGTCGAACCAACATCGGGTACGGCCTCGAGGATGGCTTTTCCTTCCAGGATCGTCCCGAGGACGCCACCTGGGACGAGTTCGTGGAGTTCCTCTCCGACTACACGCCGGAGCGGGCCGCGGAAATCTCCGGGGTTCCTGCCGCCGACATCCGGTGGCTGGCCTCCCTATACGGCGACCCCAACCGTCGCGTGATGTCCTTGTGGTGTATGGGGCCGAACCGGCATGCCCGGGGGACGTGGATGAACAACCTCATGTACAACATCCACCTCCTCACAGGGAAGATTGCATCTCCCGGCAACAGCCCCTTCTCTCTCACGGGCCAACCCAGCGCCTGCGGCACCGTGCGGGAGGTGGGGACCCTGACCCACCGGCTTCCCTACGGCCAGGTCACGAACGAGGAACACCGTAGAAATGCGGCGGAAATATGGGGCGTTCCGGTGGAAAACATCGATCCGGAGCCGGGCTACAACACGATGGAGATGTTCCGGGCACTGGACCGAGGGGACATCCGTTTCCTCTGGATTCAGGTAACGAACCCCTTCGTGAGCATGCCGGACCTGAACCGGTACCGGGAAGGAGCAGAGCGGGAGGGGCGCTTCGTGGTGGTTTCCGATGTGTATCCCACCCCCACCACGGACGTGGCCGACGTGGTCCTTCCGGCGGCGCTCTGGATCGAGCAGGAGGGCCTTTTCGGTAACTCGGAGCGGCGGACGCAGCATTTCGAGAAGATGCTGGACCCGCCGGGCGAAGCCATGAGCGACCTGGCCCAGCTCCTGGCCGTGGCTCGTCGTCTCGGGCACGGAGATCTCTTTCCCGAGGGGGACGACCCTGTGGATGAGCTCTGGGAGGAGTACATCCAATTCCACGATGCTCCCGACCACCGGATGGCCTCCCTCTCAGAGCTTCGAGAGCGGCCGGGCATCATGTGGCCCTACGTGGATGGCCGGGAGACCCGGTGGCGGTACAACACCACCCATGACCCTGCCGCTGACCCGGATCGAGGGGCCTACGACTTCTACGGGAACCCGGACCACCGGGCGTGGATCTGGCTCCGCCCGTACGAGCCCCCCCCGGAGTGGCCCGACGAACAGTATCCCTTCTGGCTGAACACGGGTCGAGTCCTGGAACACTGGCACACCGGCTCCATGACTCGCCGGATCCCCACTCTCCATCGTGCGGTCCCCCAGGCCTATGTAGAAGTCCATGCGGACGACGCCCGGGAGCTCGGGGTGGCGGACGGGGAGACGGTGCGGCTGGTGAGTCGCCGGGGGACTCTCACCCTGCCGGCTCGGATCGACCACCGGGCCCAGCCTCCGAGGGGGCAAGTCTTCGTCCCCTTCTTCGACGAGTCCCTCCTGGTGAACGAGCTCACCTTGGATGCGTATTGTCCCATCTCGGCCCAGCCGGATTACAAGAAGTGTGCGGTACGGGTGGAGCGGGTGGGGGCGGGGACCGGACCGTGACGGACCCGGACTTTTCCCCCACCAACACCCTGGCCCGGCTTCTGGCCATCGGGGCGGTGGTGGTGGGGATGCTCGTGGTGGTGATCGTGGTCACGTCCGTCGTGTTCGAGAGAGAGGAGCCTCGAATCCACCCCCCGGTGACATCGCTGGACGTTCCCCCGCCCATCGCCTCGGAAGCGGAGGTGTTTCGAATGGACCGAGAGGTTCGGGCGGTGGCGTGGGACGCCCCGCGGAGGCCCGCCGCACACCCCCGCAACCTGGCGACCTTCCGGCGGCTCCGAGCCTATCCCGGCGCCCCGCCACGGGTGCCGCACGGGCTCACGGACGCGGAGTTCCGGGAGACCCGATGCAACCACTGTCACGCCTCGGGAGGGTACTCCCCTCGGTTCGGGGCCTACGCGCCCGTGACCCCGCACCCGGAGTGGTCCGGGTGCCTGCAGTGCCACGCGGCGGACGCCTCCATCGTAGGGGTGGAGCTTCCCCCTCCCGGAGCGCCGGCGGCGGAGCAGGCCCGGTGCGGTCAGTGTCACATCGATCCGGACGCTCCGTCCCCACGCCTCGTGTCAGTGAACTGGAGCTCCGAGAGCTGGCCCGAACTGGATCAAAGGGCCATGGAGGGCGCTCCTCCGGCCATCCCTCACGATGTGGAGCTTCGCGGGAACTGCGTGGCCTGCCACGCGGGCCCCGCAGCCGTGGAGGAGATTCGCACCACACATCCGGAGAGGACGGACTGCCGACAGTGCCACGTCCTGGTGGAGGAAGCCGCCGGGGGAGCGGTTGGGACGCAGGGATTCCATCGACCCGGAGCTGCGGAGGGGGACCGATGAGACCCTGCTCGAACGGTTTCGTGCGGACCGGATCCGCACTGGCGGTGGTCCTTCCGGGGCTCCTCCTCCTCTGGGGCTGCGGCCAGGAGCTCTATGAGGTGGAGGAGGCACCGGACCTGGCCGAGGAGGCGTTGGACGAGGCCCCGCCTCCCCTGGAGCTGGCCGGGGTTCCGACGGCAACGGTCCAGAGGTTCACCGGTCCGGGAGGTGAGGCCTTCGAGGTGACCCTCCGGACGCCCGGTCGAACGAGTCACCTCCATGCCCGGATCGGACCCGAGAGCTACCCTCTCCCCCTTCGCACCGGGCAGGTGGCTCTCTCGAGCTATCCCTGCGCCTCCTGCCACGCCGGGCTCACGGTGTCGTCGCAAGCGCCCCGCGAGGCCCATGACGATATCCGTCCTACTCACCCTTCGGAGTCGGGGCACCTCTGCACCACCTGCCATGTGGCGGACAGTGTAGAGCGGCTCGTTCTCCTCAGCGGCGACGAGGTGGCCTTGGATCACGCGTATCGTCTCTGTGCTCAGTGCCATTCCTCGGAGACCCGGAGCTGGGCTGCCGGCGTCCACGGGAAGCGGCTGGAGGGGTGGCATGGCCGCCGCGTGGTGCTGAACTGCGCGGACTGTCACGACCCTCACACCCCCACCCTGGAGCAGAGGATACCCTATCCGGGGCCCCGAATCCCCCGAAGGGCAGGGCCGGAGCCATGAGCGAGAGCCGGGAGATGACCTTCGAGGACGTCCTGGAATACGTGGGCCGACGGGAGAGCGAGGCGAAGCTGGAGGCGGTGACCACGACCCCCTCGCCGAGGCGACCGGAAGGCTCTTGCGGATCGGGCTCGTGTGGGTGTGCCGGTGAGGCTCCGCCGGAGCCACAGGGGGAACTCCTGGAAAAGCAGGTGGACCGGAGGCAGGCGCTGGGGATGCTCTTTGGGGCGGCGGCGGTCACCACCCAGGCGGCCAGCGCCTGTTCTCCGGCGAGCCTGGTGGCGGAGGAGGAACGAGAAGCCAAGCTGCTGGAGTGGCAGGAGTACTTCAAGGGAAACTTCCAAAGGATGACGCGGGACGAAAAGGACGCCACGATCGGCCGGCTCGAGCGGTTGGCCCAGCTCCGTCAGGGGGTGGAGGTCGCCATCGATTCCACGGAAGCGCTCCCCGGGGTGGTCTACGGATACGCCTTCAACATCTCCAAGTGCACAGGTTTTCGGAATTGTGTGGATGCGTGCATCAAGGAGAACAACTTGGACCGGAGGACGGCTGCGCAGTACATCCGGATTTTCGAGATGGAGGGTGGAGAGGTGGACCTGGACCACGGAGACGCCACCTTCCAGCACGAAGTCCCCGCCGAGGGACATTTCTACATGGGGACCCAGTGTTTCCAGTGCGCGAATCCCCCCTGCGTGGAGGTGTGTCCGGTCAGTGCCACCTGGCAGGAGCCCGATGGGATCACCGTGGTGGACTACGACTGGTGCATCGGGTGCCGGTACTGCATCGCCGCCTGTCCCTACTGGGCTCGCCGGTTCAACTGGAGTGAGCCCCACGTACCGGCGGAGGAGCTGAACCCGAACCAGCACTACCTGGGCAATCGGGCCCGAAAGGATGGGGTGGTGGAGAAGTGCACTTATTGCATCCAGCGGACCCGTCAGGGGCGCCTTCCGGCCTGTGCGGAAGCGTGCCCCACCGGGGCCCGGGTCTTCGGAAACCTGCTGGATCCCAACTCCGAGATCCGCTGGGTCCTGGAGAACAAGCAGGTCTTCCGGTTGAAGGAAGAGCTCCATACCGAGCCCCGATTCTGGTACTTCATGGACTGAGACCGGCATGATCCACCTGAAGGCCTTCCTCCTGGACGCCCTGGAATCCGCCACCACCGGTGGTCGTCGCTACCACCTTTGGATGGGTGGGCTCACCCTGGTCATGCTCATCGGGGCCTATGGGTACTGGGTTCAGCTCCGGGACGGCCTGGAAGTGACGGGGATGGACGATCATGTGAGCTGGGGCCTCTACATCTCCAACTTCGCCTTCCTGGTGGGACTGGCTGCTGCGGCCATGCTGGTGGTGCTTCCCGCCTACGTCCTCAAGGATGTGGACTTCGGTCGTGCAGTGCTCCTGGCGGAAGGAGTGGCCGTCTCCGCCCTCCTCATGTGCCTCGCCTTCGTGGTGGTGGACCTGGGCAACCCCTTGGCCTCGTGGCACCTCATCCCCTTCATCGGGATCCTCAACTGGCCCCAGTCGCTTCTGGCGTGGGATGTGGTGGTGCTGAACGGGTATCTGCTCATCAACCTCGCCATCCCGGCCTACCTCCTCTACAGCCACTACGTGGGTCGGCAACCGGACAAGCGGAAGTACGTCCCCTGGATCTACGTCGCCGTCCTTTGGGCCGTGAGCATCCACCTGGTCACCGCCTTCCTCTTCGCAGGGCTTCCGGCGCGTCCCTTCTGGCACAATGCGCTCCTGGGACCGCGCTTCCTGGCCTCCGCCTTCGCGGCGGGCCCGGCGTTCATGATCCTCCTCCTCTGGTTCATCCGGAGCCAGACCGAGTACCCCATCGAAGAGGGGATCTTCTCCAAGCTGGCCATGATCACCGCCGTGGCGGCTCAGGTGAACCTGGTCATGCTGGCCTCGGAGGTCTTCACCGAGTTCTACTTTCCGACGCACCACATGCTCAGTGCCCAGTACCTCTTTTTCGGCCTGGAAGGGCACTCTGCGCTGGTCCCCTGGATCTGGACCGCCGTGACCCTGAACGTGGCCGCCACCCTGGTCCTGACCATCCACCCCCTCCGCAGGAATCCGCGGTGGCTCATGGGAGCGTGTCTGGTGCTCTTCGTGGCGATCTGGGTGGAGAAAGGGATGGGATTGGTGATCCCCGGGTTCATCCCGTCGCCTCTGGGAGAGATCGTAGAATACTCGGTGACCTGGGTGGAGCTGGCCGTGACCGCTGGGATCTGGGCCATGGGGCTCTTCGTGCTCACCGTCCTGGTCCGGGTGGCGTTGCCTATCGAGCTGGGCCGGGTCCGGAGCCCCCACCTCGAGCGGGTGGCGGGGGACTGAGGGTGGGGCGCCCCAGCGGGTCCTGGCTCCTCGTTTTCGTCCTGGTCTGGTGGATTCTGGCGGGCACCGGGCTCGGGGCATGGGTGGCCGGAGCGGTGGCGATAACGGTGGGGATGCTGGTGCACTCGGCCCTTGGAGGCGAGCAGGGAGCTCGACCCACCATCCGTGGGGTGGCGGCGTTCGCGCCCTTTTTCCTGGATCAATCCATTCGCGGAGGGCTGGACGTAGCCCGACGAGCTCTCTCCCGTCGTCCCCAGCTCGACCCTCACTTCATCCGCTACCGGACCTCGCTCCCGGAGGGGCCTCCGCGGGTCTTCTTCGTGAGCTGCATCTCCCTCCTTCCGGGAACCTTTAGCGCTGAGTTCGACGGGGACGAAGTGCGCATCCACCTTCTCTCCGACGATGGCTCCGGCCGCCCTCGCCTGGGCCGGTTGGAGGAAGCGGTGGGTCGGCTCTTCGGAGTCCCCCTTTCCGATTCCGAGGCGGCCGCCCCGGGTCGAGTTGCCGGGGCCGGGCCGTGACCGGGTTCCTCCTGGGTACGGCCGCCTTCCTCATGGCGAACGTGGCGGCGGGGATGATCCGGGTCGTGCGAGGGCCATCCCCGGCGGATCGGATGTTGGCGGCCCAGCTCTTCGGGACCACCGGGGTGGCCGTTCTCCTCGTACTGGCTCAAGCCATGGAAGAGCCGGCTCTCAGGGACGTGGCGCTGGTGTTCGCCCTCCTGGCCGTGGTGGTTTCCGTGGTTTTCGTGAAGCGAGGGTGGGTCAGGATCTCGCCCGCCGTGGACGAAGAGGAGTGAAGCCATGGACTTGACCCTGGATCTCCTCACCTACGGCCTCGTGGTCATGGGGGCCTTCTTTTTCGTGGCAGGCACCGCAGGCGTCCTCCGGTTTCCAGATGTGTACTGCCGGCTTCACGCCGTGACGAAGGCGGACAACCTGGGCCTTGGGTTCGTGGCGTTGGGTCTGGCACTCCAGGCTCCGGACTGGGCCGCCCGAGTTCAGATCCTTCTCACCTGGCTCCTGGTGCTTGCGGCGGCGGCTACGGTCTGCCACCTCCTGGGTCGCAGCTCCCTTCACGGTGGAGTCCCGGCGGTGGGGGGGAAAGAGGTGAGATCATGAGCCCGGCCTTGGTCCTGGACGGGGTGGTGGTGGGTCTCCTCTTGGCCCTGGCCCTGCGGCTCCTGGTGACCCGCGATCTCTTCGAGGCCACGGTCCTCTTTGTGGCCTACGGGTTGACCCTGGCTCTGGCGTGGGTTCGGGTGGGTGCTCCCGATCTGGCCCTCGCCGAAGCCGCTTTGGGGGCGGGGGTCACCGGGGCCCTCTTCCTGAACGCGTACAAGCGGCTCTCCCGCGAGGTAGAGCAGCCGACGGAAGAGGATCCGTCGTGAGTGGGAGAGGGGGGGAGGTCCCGGGTGGGCACGAAACCAAGAGCGGATCCGTCCCTCTTCTGCAGGACCATGGGAGACGGGATGGTCCCATCTGGGTCCGGGCGGCCCTGGGCCTCCTCGCGGCGGGTGGGGGAGTCTGGATGGCCTCGCTCCTGGTGGGGGCTCCGGATCGGCCGCCGGTGCTTCCCCATTTGGTGGAAGAGGAGTTGGGTCGCAGCGGAGTCTCCAACCCCGTCACCGCCGTGCTCCTCAACTTTCGGGCGTACGACACACTGCTGGAGGTGGTGGTTCTGGTGGCAGCCATGGCCGTGGTCTGGTCCCTGGACCGGGGAGATCGGGATCTGGCCCGAGAGAGGGAAGAAGTCCGGCGGGATCCGGTACTCGAGGCGCTGACCCGCATCAGCGTCCCCCTGGCGGGCGTTCTGGCCGTCTTCCTGGCTTGGGTGGGATCCCACAGGCCCGGTGGAGCGTTCCAGGCCGGAGCGCTCCTGGCGGGGGCCGGAGTTCTCCTCGTGGCCGCAGGTGTGCTCCGTCCTCCTACCGCCGCGTCTCAGACCGTCCGTATCCTCGTCGTCTCCGGCGTCTATGCCTTCGTGGGGGTAGGGTTGGGGGTAATTCCCTGGACCGGGCACTTCCTCATGTACCCGGAAGCGTGGGCCTATCCCCTGATCCTCGGCGTGGAAGCGGTCCTCACCGTCTCCATTGCCGTGGTCCTGGTGGAGCTGTTCGTGGACGTTCCTGCGGCGCCGGCTCGGGACCCCTCCCTGGAACGCCTCGACCCCACCGGCGATCCCTTGGGAAGACTCCTGCTTCGCCGTCCGAACCTCCGGTCCCCCGACGACAGCGAAGGACCGTGACGGCCCTGGGGCTCTACACCTTCGCCGGGGCAGGGCTGTTCGCCCTGGGGTTCTGGGCCGTGGCCGTGAGGGCCCACCTCGTGTGGAAGGTCTTTGCCATCAACATCATGGGGAGCGGGGTCTTTCTGATCCTCCTTTCCACGCCCGCTCGAGGGGACCCGGCACAGGCCGACCCCGTCCCCCAGGCCATGGTACTCACCGGAATCGTGGTGGCCGTGGCGGCCACGGCCGTGGCTCTGGGGATGGCCCTCCGGGTGGTGGCCCGTACCGGTCGTCCCTTCTTGCCGGAAGAGGGGGACCTGGAGACCCGGGAGTGACCGGAGGGGACATCTGGTCCGTCCTCCTGGTGCTGGCGCCCACCCTGGGAGCGCTGGTGGCGCTTCAGGGGGGAGGGTGGGCCATCCGGATCGGGCTGGCTCTCGGGGCCGCCGTCAGCGCACTTGGAAGCGTGGCCCTCTGGGTATCCGTGGCCCAAGAGGGGGTTCTCCGATACGCCCTGGGAGGGTGGGGGGCTCCCCTGGGCATCGAGCTCCGCATCGACGGCTTTTCGGTGGCGATGCTGGCCATGACCGCTCTGGTGGGTGGCGCCGTGAGCCTCTACTCCACCGGGTACTTCAGGGACCTCCTCCCGCAGTCCTCTGACGAGGTCCCGCACGGCGAGAGAGGAGCCCGGTACTTTGCCCCTCTGTGGCTCCTCTTGTGGGGCGCCCTCAACGGCGTGTACCTCTCCGGGGATCTCTTCAACCTCTATGTCACCCTGGAGGTCATGGGGTTGGCCGCGGCGGCGGTGGTGACTCTGGCGGTGACCTCCGAGGCGACGGTGGCGGGGATGCGCTATCTCATGGTGTCCCTGGTGGGTTCCATGCTTTTCCTTCTGGGCGTGGCGCTCCTCTACGCCAACTACGGCGTTTTGGCGCTGGAGAGCCTCCAGGCCGCGGGGCCCTCCGGAGGACTTCCCGTTCTCGCGTTGGCTCTGATGACCGTGGGGCTGGCGGCGAAGACCGCCCTCTTTCCCCTCCACGGGTGGCTCCCATCCGCTCATGCCGTGGCTCCGGCCCCCGGAAGCGCGATCCTCTCCGCCTTGGTGGTAAAGGGCTCCTTCTACATCGTGGTGCGCCTGTGGGTCGACCTCTACGGCGGTGGGAGTCGAGGTGGGGTGGTGTTTCTGGGGGTCATGGGAGGGGCGGCGGTCCTGTGGGGCTCCCTCATGTGTCTCCGGCAGGTGAGTCTGAAACGGCTCATCGCGTACTCCACGGTGGCTCAGCTCGGGTACCTCTTCGTCATGTTCCCCCTCCTCTTTCCGGCTGGGGGTGTTGCGAACACCGATGCTTGGGCGGGTGGCATCTACCACGCCCTTTCCCATGCTGTGGCCAAGTCCGCCATGTTTCTTGCCGCAGGGAGCATGACCGTGGCGGTGGCGAAAGACGCCATCCCGGCCATCTCTGGAACCGCCCACCGCCTTCCCATGAGCTTCTTGGCCTTCGGTCTGGGAGGATTGGGCTTGGCCGGGATTCCCCCGTCGGGAGGGTTCATCGCCAAGTGGCTCCTCCTCCGGTCCGCTGTGGAGACGGGTCAATGGCTCTGGGCCGTGCTCCTGGCGGTGGGAGGGCTCCTCACCGTGGCCTATGTCCTCATGGTCCTCCGCTATGCGCTGGAGCGGACCGAACCTTCGGAAGGGTTTCAACCCGTTCCTCGGCGCATGGAGTGGGCCGCCCTGGGCCTGGCTCTGATCTCGGTCCTGCTGGGGACCCGGGCGGTGGAGGTGATCGCCCTCATCCAGCTGGGCGGGCCCGGGGGCTGAGGTGGGAGAGATGACGAGTGCGCTCCTGGGGTGGGAGGCCCTCCCGCTGGCCGTGGTCCTCACCTCCTTCGTCCCCGGCGTTGGGATCATGTTCCTCCGGGAGGAGCAGCGGGCTCTCCGGACCACCTTCAACCTCACCGGGGCCGTGGCCAAGGTGATCCTGGTGGGGTTTATGCTCCGGGGGGTCGCCCTGGGGTTCACCTACGAATGGCACTTCGAGGTGCTTCCCGGCCTCGAGCTGTCCTTGGTGGGGGACGCATTGGCCCTCCTCTTCGTCTCCCTCTCCGCAGGTCTTTGGCTCGTCACCACACTCTATGCCATCGGGTACCTGGAGGGCTCCCCGAATCGAACCCGCTTCTTCTCCTTCTTCAGCCTGTGCGTCACTGCCACCACCGGGCTGGCCATGGCGGGAGACCTCTTCACCTTCGTGCTCTTCTACGAGGCGTTGACCTGGACCACCTACCCTCTGGTGGTGCACCGAGGGTCGGAGGCAGCCATCGCCGCAGGCCGCCGGTACCTCATCTACACCCTGACGGCGGGTGCCGTCCTGGTGGTGGGAGCCGTGTGGTTCCACGTGGAGGTGGGAACCGTGTCTTTTACCGCCGGTGGGGTGGTGGATGCGGCGGCGGCGGATGCGGACCCCGGCCGGTACCTCCTCCTCTTCGGCCTTCTCCTGGCGGGGATGGGGGTGAAGGCCGCCCTCTTTCCCGTTCACGGCTGGCTCCCTGTGGCCATGGCGGCGCCGGCGCCGGTGAGCGCGCTTCTGCACGCGGTGGCCGTGGTGAAGGCGGGAGCGTTCGGGGTTGTGCGCCTCCTGCATTCCCTCTTCGGCATCGAGGTGGCCGGAACCTTGGGCGCCTCCGGTGTGGTGGCCGCCCTGGCAGGCTTCACCATCGTGTACGGCTCCGTCCGCGCTCTGGGTCAGGACGACCTCAAGCGACTCTTGGCTTTCAGCACGGTGAGCCAGCTTTCGTACATCGCCCTCGGCGTGGCCATCCTCACGCCCATGGCGCAGGCCGGCGGGCTCGTTCATCTGGTGCATCAGGGGATCATGAAGATCACCCTCTTCTTCTGCGCCGGTGTGCTGGCGGAAACGTTGGAGGTGAAGAAGGTGAGCGAGATGGGAGGTGTGGCTCGCCGGATGCCCATTACCATGCTGGCCTTTTCGGTTGCGGCACTCGGCATGATCGGACTTCCTCCGCTACCGGGATTCCTCTCCAAGCTCTATCTGGGGATCGGGGCCCTGGAGGCCGGTGCCGGATGGGTGGTCCCCGTGCTCCTGGCCAGCAGCCTGCTGAATGCCGCCTATTTCCTCCCCGTGATCCGCACGGCCTACCTGGATGATCGCACCACCTCGTGGGTGGACCAGGGCCGGGACGGGTGGCTGGAAGCGGACTGGAGATTGATCCTTCCCGTGGTCTCCACGGCGGTCTTCGTCCTCCTGGTGGGTCTCCTGGGAGGTCTCTCCTGGAGCCCCTTGGGATGGGTTCAGCTCATCGTGGCCCGGGAGGTGCTGTGATGCTCGGCCAGGACCTGACCCGTCTCCTCCTGGTTCTAGCACCGGGGGTCCCGGCGGCGCTGGCCGTCACTTGGACCCTCCCCGGGTTTCGCGCCCGAGTGGTGGCTCTGGCTCCCTGGGCCGGCGTCCCCGCCTTCGTTTTGGCCCTGGGACACCTGCTGGGGTTGTCTGGTCCGGTGGCTGTGGATCTTCCCTCCCTGGTGAGCGGGCTTCGCCTCGCTCTGGACGATGTGGGGGCCGCGTTTCTCCTTCTCACCAGTGGTCTCTGGGTCGCCGCCGGGGTCTTTGCGGGACGCTACCACAGCACCGACCCCCACCGGGACCGCTTCTTTGCGTTCTTCCTTCTGACCCTGTCGGGGAACGTGGGAGTGGCCGTGGCAGGGGAGGTGCTGACGTTCTACCTCTTCTTCGCCCTCATGACCTTCTCCGCCTACGGCCTGGTGGTGCACAAGCGAGACCGGACGGCCTGGAGAGCGGGGCGGATCTACATCGTGCTGGCCCTGGCCGGAGAGATCGCCATCCTGACGGGGGTCCTGGTGCTCAGCGCCGTCGCCACGGGCCCCGTGGCCTTCGGACCCGAGCTGGAGGCCGCATGGGACCACTTGGTTCGCGACGGTTTGGGCGCACAAAGGGCGGACCCGAGTCCAGGTCTGCACCTCCCCGGGTTGGGGTCCCCGGAGGTGGTTGCAGGGCTCCTGTTGGGCGGCTTCGCGGTGAAGGTCGGCCTCGTTCCCCTGCATCTCTGGCTGCCCCTGGCGCACCCGGTGGCGCCCACCGCGGCCAGCGCCCTCCTGAGTGGAGTCATGGTGAAAGCCGGTGTGATGGGCTGGCTCCGATTCGTTCCCGGGGATTTCGCGCCATCTGCGGTGGCCTCGGTGCTGGTGGGGGCCGGGGTGGCTACCGCGTTCTACGGCGTGATCATCGGCCTGGGACAGGACAACCCCAAGACGGTCCTGGCCTATTCCACGGTGAGCCAGATGGGGTACCTGGCCGTGGGGACCGGGATTCTTCTGCTGGCTCCGGAGGTGGCGCCATTGGCGTTGACGGCGGTGGTGGCGTATGCGCTCCACCATGGGCTGGCGAAGTCCGCCCTCTTTCTCTCGGTGGGGCTGGTGGACCGACTGCCGGGACGACCCGCGAGCCGAGTCGGCCAAGGAGTCCTCCTTGCCGGGATCGGGTTTCCGGCCCTCTCGTTGGCAGGGCTCACTCTCACCTCCGGTGCCCAGGCGAAGGCTATTTTGAAGACCGCTCTTGCCGAGCTGGGGGGAGCCTGGTACGCCTGGCTCGACCCCCTTCTTCTCGTGGCGGCGGTGGGCACCACCCTCCTCATGGCGCGATTCGCGTTCACCCTGGTTCCCAGGTTGACGGCGGAGGAGACGGAGTCCCGGGGGCCGTCCCGGGGGCTCCTGGCCTCCTGGGGGGTGGTGGTGGCGGCCGGGATCCTGGGCCCGTTCTGGATCCCGTCGGTCGTCCCCGATCCTGGTGGACTGGGAGCGTCCCTGGCGGTCCAGGATCCGAAGAGCACTCTTTTCCCGGTCCTGGTGGGCGTGGCCGTGGCCTGGTGGGTCCTTCGACGCCCCTCGCTGGGGGAGGCCGTTCACCGGTTCCGGATTCCGGAAGGGGATCTTTTGGTACCGTTGGAAGCGGCGGTGGCCCGGATCCCCCG
>SKZC01000307.1 GCA_007127575.1 Gemmatimonadota bacterium | reverse complement strand
GCCTCCGACCGCTCGTCCGCCAACATGCGCCACACCTGCTCTTCCAGCACCGCCGTATCCGACAGCCGTCCCGCCGCCGCCACCTCCATCAACTCCTGGTCCGGCGGCTGACCCCACAGGAAGTACGACAGCCGGGTCGCCAGCGACTCGTCGCTGATGGCGTACAGCTCCCCAGGCACCACGTCCGACGGCTGCGTGTCGTAGCGGAAGATGAAGTGGGGCATGGAGAGAATCCCCTGAATGGCCGTCCGGATTCCGGCCTCGAAGCCCCCACTCTCGGCCCCCTCCTCGTAGAGGGGGAGGAGGTTCTCCAGCTCTGCCTCGGTGAGCGGCCGCCGGTACGCTTCCTCTCCGACCCGCTCGATGATCTCGCGGGCGCACGGCAGCTCCTCCTCCGGCGCCGTGGGGCGACACGTGAAGATCTTCTGCCGCGTCGGGGTCTCGGAGACCCCCATGGCCCGAAGGGGCCCCTCGATCCGGATCCCTCTCAGATGGGGGAGAAGGGTGATGCCCAGGGCGCTCCCGATGTTCGTGTCCGCCGCCATCGTGTTCTGGATCGGCGCCAAGAGGTCGTTCACCGGCCCCTCGAAGGTCGGGAGGAAGGCCGCCGTCACCCGGTGCGCTCCCGCACGAACGAAGACCGGCTCGCTTCGGATCGTGGTCCCTTCGGGATCGGCTTCCCGCATCCAGCGGTCGATCTCGAAGAGGGAAACCCGCTCTCCGTTCAGGGAGAACTCCAGGCGTTCGTCCCGAGCCGTGTTCCCGAAGAAGTTTGCGCCACCCTCGGTCAGGTACAGCTCGAAGCGGAAGACGTATTCGCCGTCGGCGGGAAAGTTGTGCACCACGGAGATTCCCCCTCGGCTCCCGTACGGCGCCCCTTCCACCCGGTCGAGCTGTGAGCGCGTGCGAACCACCTGGTAGAGCGACTGTGTGCTGGGCGCGTTCGGGTCCCCCACGGCGATCCGGGCCACGTGGTCGGCCATCCGCATGTACCCTTCCAGCAATGAGGGCGAAATGCTCTGAACGTCCGAGATGTTGTCGAAGTTGTCGCTGATAGTCTCCGGCGGCAGGTACGCCGACGCATCCACCTCCAACCCGAACATGGCTCGGATCGTCCGCTCGTACTCGGCCCGGTTCAGCCGCTGCGGCAGACGCATCCCCGGGTTCGGGTCCGCCGCCACCGCCTCGTCCACCTTCGTCTCCAGCCGCTCCACCAGCGCCGTCAGCGTGTCCCCTCCCGGCCTCGGAATCCCCGGCGGCGGCATCATCCGCAACCGGAGCTTCGTGATCATCATCTCCGCCGTCTCACCCTCCGACCCCGCCTCCCCCACCTCGAACCCCTGCAGGCTCAAACCCGCCGTCCTCAGCTCGTCGTTGTGACACGTCACGCACACCCGACGCACCACCTGCGTCAACGCCTCGTCCGACACGTCCTCACGAAACGCCTCCGGAGAGGAGGATGTGGGAGAACGGTAGGAAGCGGGAAGTTGATGATACGGCACTCCCATGCCGGCGTCCGGCGCCGGAATGGAGGGCTTGGAGGGAGCCATTCCCGCCAAGGTGAGCGCCTCGGCGCCCAACGGCGCCTGGGTCTCGGCAACAGACCCGGGGCTCTCGCCCCCCTCCCAGACAAGGAGGAGGGCGGCCCCGGTCATGGCCGTGAAGAAAAGAAGTCTCATCACCGGTTCAGCAGGACCTGCAATTCTGGTTGTTGTGGGAGCCCAGCTCCTCCAGCACCCGAATGGCGTTGGGATAGGGGGGAAGCCGCTGGACCGGGCCGTTGGCCATGTCCGCCGTCGTGTGGCCCGAACGGGAGATGGCCGTGACGTCGGCACCCTGATCCACCAGATACTTGATTACTTCCACGTCCCCGCGGGCGGCGGCGTGGTGGAGGGGCGTGAAACCATTATGGTCCCGGGCATTCACATCCAGGCCGTGCTCCTCTACCAGATATCGCACCGACGGGAGCCATCCTCCGGGAACGTGCTGGTGAGCGTTGGCGGCGTATCCCTGTCCGTACCCGGCTCCGGCAGCGGCGTGGAGCGGGGTCAAGGAGGGAGAACCCGCCCGGTGCGGTGGGATCCCCGACGCATCTCCCTGGTTCCCCCCACCATATCCACCGCCTCCCCCTCGGGGCTCCGGGCTCCGGGTGGAGACGCTCGGGTCGGCTCCGTATGCCACCAAGAGCTTCATGGCCTCCACATCAGCACCGTAGGCGGCCCGCCAGAAGGGAGTGGCCCCCCAGGAGTCGATTCCCAGCACGTCGAAGTTGTACGACTTGTACCAGAGGTGCACGCTCAACCGAGCGTTGGGGTCGGCTCCCGCCTCCAGCAGGTCCTCCATGAACTCCAGGTAGGTGACCTCCTGGTTCAACTGTGCCCGGGGCTGGGGATAGAACGCCCGCGGCGCCCACTGCAGGTTAATGACCCCGTAGAGGGGCGTGGCGCCGTGCTCACTGGTGATGTTCGGGTCGGCTCCCCTCCTGAGCAGATCCCTCGCCAGATCCCAGTGGCCGTTGATGGTGGCGATGAGGAGAGGGGTGGAATGATCCCCTTCGCTGGGCTGGTTGATGTCCGCCCCCGCCTCCAGGAGCCGGTTCACCACCTCGTGGTTCCCTTGGCGAGCGGCGAGATGAATGGCGGAGAAGCCGCCGTAGCCCCCGACTCTCTCGGCATAGCCGCGGGGGGGCACCTCCACCACTTCCTCCTCTTCCTCGGCGTCCTCCTCGGCGGCCTCCATCTCCTCTGCGGGTTCCGCCTCCTCCTCGGAGGACTCCTCGGCCTCCGGGCGGACTCCGGTGAGGGCAACGTCTCCCAATGGGCCCAGTGCCACGGCCCCCTCCAACTCTTCTCCGTGTAGGGAGCCCGAAATGGAGATTTCCCCGAACTCGGGCACATCACCCGTCACTTCGAAACGCTCCCCCAGGGCCGTCCCATCCAGGGCGACGGTCCCCACCGGGCTTTCCAGCAACCCCGAGGCGGAAGCTCCCTGGATGGTGAGGAGTCCTGAGATCTCTTCGGACTGAACCTGGAAGGCGATCTCCCAGCTTCCCACTAAGCTTTCCGCCGCGTCGGTGGCCTCCCCCTCCTCGATGGGATCCGCGACGCTCTCCTCCTCTTCCTGGACCGGCTCCTCAACCTCCTCGGTCTCAGCGGCCTCGTCCCCAGTCTCCCGGACCTCGGCCTCCTCCTCCTCGATGGGGGTCTCGGCCTGGACCGGATCGGCGTCGTCCTCAGTGTACGCCTCTTCCTCTCCCGGGCTCTGGCTCCGGAGGGCCTGGAGGTCCTCATCCAGCTCCTGGAGGAAGCTCACACGACGCGTTCGGATGGTCCGAAGCTCCCCGTCCTCCTGGGAGCGCTGCCCCATGTCCTCCACCCGGTTCGTGCGCCGGACGTCGGCTCCGTGCTCCACCAGGACCTGCACCGCATCCACACGGTCGTAGGCTGCCGCGAACATGAGCGGTGTGTGGCCGGAGGCGTCCTCTACCGCATCCACCTCGGCCCCGTGCTCCAGTAGGAGCTCGACGGTACGGGCATCTCCCGATCCGGCGGCGAAGTGGAGCGCCGTGGTTCCCGCCGTGGTGGTCCGGTCGTTGGCATCCGCCCCGTTGGACAGGAGGACATCCACTACCGCGGCGTTCCCGTTCCGACTGGCCACAAGCAGCGGGGTGTAGGCTCCGATACGCGTCTTGGCGTCCACCTTGGCCCCGGCGTAGAGGAGGATCTGAGCCGTCTCCGCATCCCCCTTCTCAGCGGCCCAATGAAGTGCGGTCATGCCGTCGCCGTGGGCTGCGTTCACATCGTGACCCTGCCGAACCAGCTCCCGGACGCGCTCGAGGTCGCCCTGCATGGCGGCGTCGGCGATGGGGGGATCCGTTGCGGGAGAGGATGCCGCCAGGAACACCGCCATCCAAAGGACCGCTACGGATTTGAGCCAAGCGGATTGTGTCATGGTTTCAATCATCTCCTGAAGTCAACCATCCCGTTCATCCTGCCGGGGTTCCCTGGGAACGCCCAGACCGTAGCTCCCCTACCGGGAGGCGAGTTCGCGGAAGGCGCCGGAGGAGAGGCTGAACCCGCCGGTGCTGTCTCCGAAGCTCCGAAGATCCTGCATTCCCATCTCCTGCATCAGCGTCAGGAACACGTT
>SKZC01000345.1 GCA_007127575.1 Gemmatimonadota bacterium | reverse complement strand
GAAGATCAGGATGAATTTTCGGCGAATGGACATAAGGAGTCCTCAGATCCCGCAGGGGACCCGCTCCACCCTCACGTCGGCGAACCGGACCTCCTGACGGGTGCGAGGAGCCACCACCACATGGTAGGGGTACTGCCGGCGAGGCGCCGGGGAGCAGAAGTCCCCGGGACGGCGTTCCACCAACTCCACATCGGTGCCGTCCGCCACCTGCAGGATCCGCCGAACCTCAACCGAGTCCCCCGCCTCCTCCCTGGGGCCCACGCTAGCCACCAGGACCATCTCCCGGGACCAGTCCACCTCCGGGGGCGGCTCGTCGGGGCCCGCGTGCCGAGCCCAGAAGTCCAGCCAGGGGCTAGGCGGAGATGGGGTGCCGCCCTCCGGGACCAGAAATGCCCGGGGCCCCTCCAGCTCGGTGGGCGAGTTCTCCCCCTGATCGAGAGTCCCGAAGGGGACGCTCCCGCGATAGGCGGACTGGGCCTGGGCCCCCAAGGTGAGAAGGCGGGTGAGCTCTCCGGCCACCACCACCCGGGTGGCCGCCGGGTCCGGGCCGGCCCCTCCAGGAGTCGCGGTGAAGATGCCCCCGTCGGCGCACCGGACCCACTCCCGTTCCTCTTCGGACCTCCGGTCGCTGAGAGTCACCGAAAAGCGGGACTCCCCGGGGCTGCACTCGGGCTCCAGGTTCGGATCCAGCTCGGGGATGAAGAGTTGCAGGCCGCGGGTCTGGTGGAGCTGGGTGACGAACTGCTGATACTCCCGGGCCAGGGCGCTAGGGTTGCCCCGGCTGCGGCTCACCGTCTCGTCCCCGGGAAGACCCCGGTAGGAGATGCGCTCCTGGAAGGCCCAGGCGCCGTTGGAGACCCAGCGGAGGGTCTGGTCCAGCTGCCCCTCGCCACCGGCCATGGGGGTGGAGGAGCGGACCACGATCTCCCCCATCTGGCCGAAAAGGGGCTCGGCGGAGGGGCCACCAGGCCCCTCGTCGCAAGCGCCCAGAAGCAGGGCGCAGAGGACGGCTACCGCCGCCACGGCGGAACGCCTCGAGGCACGGCCTCCCTTGACCCGGGAATCGGCTCGAGGACACTCTTCAGGATGGATCATCGCCAACGCCTCAAGGCCCTCCTGGTGGAGCGCTCCCTGGAACTCGGGGATTTTACCCTGGCCAGTGGGGAGCGTTCGTCCTACTACATCGACGCCCGCCGGACCACCATGTCCGCCGAAGGACAGTTCCTGGTGGGGCACGTAGCCCACGCCCGAATCCGGGACGCGGGACTGCAGCCCCAGTTCGTCGGGGGACTCACCATGGGCGCCGACCCCATCGCCTACGCCGTGGCCCACCGGAGCTGGATGGAGGGCGATCCCCTGAACGCCTTCTCCGTCCGAAAGCAGGCCAAGAGCCACGGCTCCGGGGGCCGGGTGGAAGGCGGACTTCCCTCCGGATCCCCGGTGGTGGTAGTGGAAGATACCCTCACCACGGGAGGAAGCGCCCTGGCCGCCGTCTCGGCGCTGGCCACCATGGGATGTCCCATCCTGGCCGTCCTCACCCTCGTGGACCGGGAAGCGGGAGGCCGGGAGCAACTGGAGGCGGCAGGCCACGAGCTCCTTTCCCTCTTCACCGCCCGGGAGCTGCTGGAGACCGCGGGGGTGGAGGACCTCCCCACCCCTTCCTGACGGCTCCGGGGGTTCGTTCTTCTCGGAGGCTCAGTCCAGTAGCCGGAGGGGCATCACGAGACAGAGGTACTCCACTCCCCCTTCCTCCCCATCGGGTCGGACGGGCTCGATGGTGGCCGCCCGCTCCGGTGCCTTGAAGCCCATTTTCACCTCTTCGGTGTCCATGTAGCGGAGGACCTCCAGGAGATACGCCGCGTTGAACCCGATCTCCAGGGGCTCACCCTCGTACTGGATCTCGATTTCATCCTCCCCCTCCCCGAGATCCGGCGTCAGGACGGTGAGGCGCATAGCCCCCTGGTGGAAGCCGATGCGGATACGGTGGGTCTGGTCGCTGGCCACTACAGCCATTCTCCGCACCGCCGATGCGAAACTCTCCCGGTCCACTACGGCCCACTTGTCGTTGTCCTTGGGGATGACCTGCTCGTAGTTCGGATAGGTCCCCTCGATGAGCCGGGTGTACACCTCCGTGTTCCCGGAGCGAAAGCCCAGGTGGTTCGCGTCCCGACCCACGTGGACCTCGTTCTCCTTCTCAAAGAGACGTTGGACCTGCTGGAGCGCTGCCGGCGGGACGATGAGCTCGGCACCCCCCTGGGCCGATGATCCGGCGGGGACGGTCATCTTGGCGAGACGGTGCCCGTTGGTGGCCACCATCCGCATCTGTCCATCCTTGAGCTCCCAGAGAACTCCGTTCAGGATCGGCCGGCTTTCCTCGGTGGAGACGGCGAAGGCGGTATGCTGCACCAGGGAGAGGAGGACCTGGCCGGGGGCATTCCACCCTTCCTCGAAGCTAACCTCGGGCAGGTTGGGGAAGTCGTCGGCGGGGAGCCCGTTCAGCTTGAACCGGCTCCGGCCGCACCGGAGCTCGATCTGGTCGCCTTGGCTCGTTACCTGTACCGGCTCGTCGGGGAGCTCCCGGGCGATCTCCTGGAGCTTCTTTCCCGGGGCGGTGAGCACGCCCTCTTGACCCACCTCCGCAGGGGTCCGGGTTCGAACGCCCACATCCAGGTCGGTGCCGCTGATCCGGACCTGACCGTCTGTCGCCTCCAGGAGGATGTTGGAGAGAACGGGCAGGGTGGTCTTGGTGGGGATACTGGCGGAGACGGCCGCCAGCCCCTGGTGAAGGTTCTTCCGGGTGATGGTGAAATTCATGGGGAGGCCTCGCTTTCCACCGCTCCGATGAGTGTTGTTTCTATAAGAATCAGAAAATTCGTAGTAGTAGTAGGGGGTGTGGAAGTGTGGAAGAACGGGGAGAAGGATAGGGGAAAGCGCCGGGGTGCACCACCTTCCCGGGTCCCGGGGGAACGTGGAAGACCGGTGGAGGGATCGTGGAGGGGGGGAGGGTTGTCCACCGGCTGCCATGAGTAATTCGAGTTTTCCAGAACGTCCACAGAGCTTTGCACGAAAACGTCCACAGCCTCAGGAGGGGGGTAGGCCCAGGGAGGTTCGGACCTCCTGGATGGACTGATCCAGCCCCGGATCCGTTTCTATGGCCTCCTCCACCTTCCGCACCGAATGGATCACCGTGGAGTGATCCCGGCCCCCGAAGAGGGCTCCGATGCGGGCAAGCGAGAGGTCCATATGCTCCTTGATGAGGTACATGGCCACCTGACGGGGGAGAGCGATGTCCCGGCTTCGACGCTTGGAGGCCAGAGCCGAGGGCGAGACGTTCCAGTGCTCAGCCACCGCGTCCCGGATTCCCTCCGGGGAGAGGCCGTCGCCCCCCCCGGCCGCACCCCGGCCCTGGATCATGGCCGCCAGCGCCGCCCGGGCCAGGTGGAGGTTGATGTCCTCCTTCTGGAGGGACGAATACGCCAGGAGCTTGATCATGGCCCCCTCCAGCTCGCGAACCGAGGAGGTGCAGGAGCGGGCGATGTAGTCGATGACGTCGTCGTCCAGGAGGACCTGGTCGTCGGCGGCCTTCTTCCGGAGGATGGCCACGCGGGTCTCGTAGTCCGGACGCTTGATGTCCGCCACTAGCCCCCACTCGAAGCGAGAGACCAAGCGGTCCTCCAGTCCCGGGATCTCCTTGGGGGGGCGGTCGCTGGTGAGAACGATCTGCTTCCGGGCATCGTAGAGGGCGTTGAAGGTGTGGAAAAACTCCTCTTGCGTGGCCTCCTTCCTTCCCAGGAAGTGGATGTCGTCCACGAGGAGGAGGTCCATCCGGCGGTAGCGCCGCCGGAAGGCACCGGTGGTCCCTTCCTGGATGGCGGAGACCAGCTCGTTGGTGAACTGCTCCGTGGGCACGTAGGCCACCTTCCGGGACGGATCCGTCTCCAGGATGTGGTTCCCGATGGCGTGCATGAGATGGGTCTTTCCCAGCCCCACCCCCCCGTAGAGAAAGAGGGGGTTGTAGAGGCGGGCGGGCTTCTCGGCCACGGCATGGCTGGCGGCGGTGGCGAGCTGGTTGTTGTTGCCCACCACGAAGCGGGAGAAGGTGTAGCGCTCGTTCAGCTCCGGAGGTCGGGGGGGCCGGGGGTCGGG
>SKZC01000229.1 GCA_007127575.1 Gemmatimonadota bacterium | reverse complement strand
TTCACGACTACCCCGCCAACTACAATGCCTGGTGGACGGACCCGGACGGGAATCCCGCACTGGGCTGCGACATCGAGTTCCAGGCCGCAGGGGTGTGTCAGGCCGACTCCCTGGCCGTGTTCCACCCCATCGAGGGCGTGGACCTCTTCCGCACCGGGCACAATCAGACTTACGGCGCGAACGTCCAGGGCGGCGGAGCCGAGTCCCGCTACTACGTCTCCGGTGAAATCCAGGAGAACCAGGGGGTTCTGCCCGGGAACGATCTGGAGCGGATCAACTTCCGGGCCAACTACCAGAATGCCATCCGGGACGACCTGGATGTGGGGCTTCGCACCGGCTACACCACGAGCACGGCGAACATCCCGCAGAACGACAACAACACCCTGGGGATCCTCTCCGGGGCCTTGCTGGGCCGAGCGGTGGATGACGAAGGCTCCAGAGGATGGTTCGCCGGAATCCACCCCGACGATCTCCTCCAGTTTGAGACCGCCCAGCAGGTGGACCGGTTTATGGTGAGCGGGGATGCGGACTGGCGGCCCCTGGACTGGTTGACGCTTGGCACCACCGTGGGGATGGACAATGTGGAACGGCACGACAACTCCTTCGTCCCCCCCAACACCATCTTCTTCGGCGCCACCCTTCCCACGGGAGAACGGATTTCCAACCGCATCGAGGTGGAGTCCTACACTGCCCGCCTCACAGGTCGGACGAGCTACTCCCTGACCTCGGATATCGAGGCCAACACCGGCTTCGGTACCGAGTTCACCCGGGAGCTCTTCCAGGGCACCTACGCTTCCGGAAGCGGCCTTCTCCCCGGCACACGCTCACTGGACGCCGCTGCTCAAGACTTCTCGGTGAGCGAGGCATTTTCCGATGTGAGGACGGTGGCCGGATGGGTGGAGCAGCGCATCGCCTGGCAGGACCGGATCTACGTGAACGCCTCGATTCGAGCGGACGATGACAGCTCCTTCGGTGAGCGACTGGACCTGATTTGGTATCCTGCAGTGAGCACCTCCTGGGTCGTGGACGAGGAGGAGTGGTTTCCCCAGTCCGAGTTCCTCACTTCCCTCAGAGCCCGAGGTGCCTTCGGGCGCTCGGGGCTGCGTCCAGGCTTTCGGGACGCCCTCCTCTTCTTCGACCCCGAAACGGTGAACGTAGACGGGAACAACGAGCCCGGCTTCTCCATCGGAGGTTCCGGAAACCCGGACCTCCGGCCGGAGATCTCCACCGAGTACGAGCTGGGCTTCGATGCCGGGCTCCTGGGCGACCGGCTGGGGCTGGAGCTCACCTACTTCAACAAGACCTCCCGGGACGCCCTGGTGCAGCGGCGGTTGGCGCCTTCTCTGGGGGCTACCACCACGCGATTCGAGAACCTGGGTGAGGTGGTGAATCAGGGCGTGGAGATCGTCCTGGACGCACGGCTTCTGGACCAGCCCGGGCTCCTACAGCTCGACGCCACGGTCTCCGGATCCTTCCTGGACAACGAGCTCACGGATCTAGGGGACGTGGAGCCCATTATCTTTGGCCTGGGAGGGGATACGCAGCGGCACCAGGAGGGCTACCCCCTGGGTGGCTACTGGGGGCAGCGCATCACCGACCTCCAGCCCCCGGCCGAAGGGCTCGTCACCTTCGATGACTTCACCCTCAGCGAGCAGGCCGAGTTCATCGGACCCTCCCTCCCCACCCGGGAGGCCTCCCTCAGTCTGGATGGCCTCCTCTTCGACCGAGTGGGGGTCCGAGTCCTCCTGGACCACCAGGGTGGCCACTACCTGAACAACAGCACCCGGTTCTTCCGCTGCGGCACGGTGGTGAACTGCCAGGAGCTGTACGATCCCACCGCGGATCCCATGTCCCAGGCCGAGGCCTTGGCCGCCTTGGCCCAGGCCCGGGGCACCTTCGTCGAGTCTGCGGACTATGTCCGGCTCCGAGAGGTAGCCCTCTCGATCTCCGCGCCGGCGGAGTTCGCACAGCGGCTGGGAGCCCAGGGCCTTCGGCTCACGTTGGCTGGACGGAATCTGGCCACCTGGACCGACTACTCCGGACTGGATCCCGAGCTGAACATGTCGGGCCAGGCGAACTTCAACACTGCGGACTTCCTGACCCAGCCCCCGCTCCGGACGTTGACGGCGCGGGTGAGCGTGGACTTCTGATGACGACCATGGACCCCATGGAAGAGGATACGGATATGAGACAGCGTCGAGAAATCGCTGGCGGATGGGCCCGAAACGTGGCCCGCCCCGGCCTCGGAGCCCTTACCGCTCTGGCGACCATGGTCCTGGCCGGGTGCGACGTGGACAGCATTCTGGACGTAGAGGATCCGGACAAGGCCACGGTGGAGGACATCCAGGATCCGGCGAACCTGCCGGCGGTCCGGGCCCATGCCGTGGGCGAGTTCCAGGTGGCGTACGCGGGGCGAGGGGCCGGTCAGGACAACTCGTTCATCCTCTTCAGCGGCCTGCTGGGGGACGAGTACGAGGCATCGGGGACCTTCCCCACCCGGGTGGAGGTGGACCGAAGGAACATCGACGTGGCGAACTCCACCACCCAGACCACCTTCCGACTCATGCACCGGGCCCGGATCGCGGCCCAGCGCTCCGCCGAGGCCTTCGGCGAGCACGAGCCGGGAACCCGGCCCCATGCCGAGGCTCACGTTCTGGCCGGGTTCATGTACAACGCCTTCGGGGAGATGTACTGCTCGGGCGTTCCCTTCAGTGAACTTCCGCCGGGAGAGTCGCCGGTCTACGGGGATCCTCTCCCCACGGATGAGATCTTCCAGGAAGCGGCCTCCTGGTTCTCCGAAGGGGCGTCACTGGCCACCGGGGCCGGGGCGGAGAACGAGGTTCACGCCGCCGCCATCGGCCAGGCTCGGGCTCTGCTGAACCTGGGTCAATACGATCAAGCAGCGGCGCTGGTCACCGATGTTCCCACGGACTACTCCTTCCAGATTTTCCACGATGGTGCCACGGGACGGCAGTGGAATGGAATGTGGAACTTCATCAACAACGTCCAGCGGTGGCGGATCCCCGACCGGGCGGGGGGGAACGGCCTCCCCTACAGGTCGGATGGCACGGAGGTGGATCCTTCCGGGAACATCATCGAGGAGGGAGACCCCCGAATCGTCTGGTTCCACGACGGGGTGGGCTTCGACACTAGTGTGGAGCAATTCAGCCAGATGAAGTATCCCACTCGAGAGACCCCCACCCCGGTGGCCACCGGGATCGAGGCCCGACTCATCGAGGCGGAGGCGGCGCTGAACCAGGGGGACCAGGCCACCTTCCTGGCGATCCACAACGATCTCCGGGCCACGGAGGGGCTGGAACCCTTCACCGATGAGGAGGCGGCGGGGCTGGGCCACGACGGTTTGGTGGATCTCCACTTCAAGGAGCGGGCCTACTGGCTCTGGCAGACCGGGCACCGGTTGGGCGACCTTCGTCGGTTGATTCGCCAATACGACAGGGACTCCGAGGAGGTCTTTCCCAGCGGAACGTACCATAAGGGCGGTGGATTCGGCAGCGTTGCGCGTGGCAGCCACGTCGATCCGTGCCTCGATGGTGCCGATCCCGGTGGCGAGGTGCACGAGCCCCCCTTCAGCGGAAAGCAGGCGCACGCCGGCCGTGGACAGGGCCTCTCCGCGGGCGACACGGTCGCCTGCCAGCGCGCCGTCGTCGACCAGCGCGGCCATGGCCAGGGCGGCGAGAAGGTTGCGCACCTCGGGTTCAGCCGCGGTGACGCCCAGCGGAACGCTTTCGCCCGGGGCTATGGCGACGGGGCCCGTTGGCTCGGGGGCACCGCGGTAGGCGAAGCTGTCGAAACCGCCGCCGGGGGTTTGAAACCAGTCGAACACTGCCGCTTCGAGATCGGCGACCGTGTCGATACCCGCGGTAACCGCGGACAGTTCAGCCAGAATCTCGGCGGCTGGGGCGAGGGCCGGGCCATCGGTGGCCTGCCCTGCAAACAGCGCGCGGCCCCCGGCGGAGGTGTTGAGGCCGGCGACCGCGGCCGAGAAGGTCTCGCGACCGGCCCGCGCGGCATTGTCGATCGCCGGGCCCACTGACCAGGCGTCGACCGTGAGCAGGGAAGACGCCGTCCTCTGCGCGTCGCCGGTCAGGCGCGCGAGAACCTTTTGCTGACCCTCGGCGAAGAACGCCGCCTCG
>SKZC01000071.1 GCA_007127575.1 Gemmatimonadota bacterium | reverse complement strand
GGACTGAGCACATCAAAGAAGCCGGCGGAGACGGGGAAGGGTGGGAGCTCTGGCCTCCTGGGATCCGGTGGCCCTACCTTCCTCACTACGAAGCTGGATTTCGTGGTAAACTGGTCTCGTCGTAACTCCCTGTGGCCCATGCCCTTCGGCACGGCCTGCTGCGCCATCGAGATGATGGCTTCGGCGGCCAGCGACTTCGACATGGCCCGCTTCGGGATGGAGCGGATGGCGTTCACCCCCCGGCAGGCGGACGTGCTGATCTGTGCCGGGAGGGTGCCCTACAAGCTGGCTCCGGTGCTTCGCCGCACCTGGGACCAGATGCCTCAGCCCAAATGGTGCGTTTCCATGGGAGCGTGCGCCAGCTCCGGGGGAGTCTTCGATGTGTATTCCATGGTCCAGGGGATCGATACCATCGTCCCTGTGGACGTCTACATCCCCGGCTGCCCTCCTCGGCCAGAGGCCCTCATTTACGGTCTCCTCATGATCCATGAGAAGATCCGGGGGGAGAGTCTGAGCCGACACGGAGAGCTGAGGAACGAGGATCCGTCCCTGGCGGGCCGGCCCGTGGCCACGGAGGAGGCGGTAAAGGGCCTCACCGGGCCCTTCGGGAACTCCACCCGTCAGAATCAGGTGAGCGGATTCGTCCACACCGACGCCTGGAGTCGGCCGGAGGACCGGACTCCGTGATGACCCCTTCGGACGAGCACCCCCTCCCGAGCACATCTTCGTCGGAGGAGCCCGGGGCCGTGGAAGAGGTGCATCCCTCGGTGGATGCCCTTGAGCGCCGCTTCGGCGATGTGGTCCTTCGTCACCAGATCCAGGCCGGCGACGAGCACGTCGTGTACGTGGAGCCGGGACGAAGCCTGGAGGTGCTGGAGTGGCTCCGGGACGATGCGGGTCAGCGGTTCGACCTCCTGGTGGACGTAACCGCGGTGGACTACGGAGGAGGTCGGCCCATCGAGGTGGTCTACCAGCTATGGTCCATCCCCAATCGCCGCGCCCTTCGTGTGAAGTGTGAGCTTCCACTGTCGGAGCTGGAGATCGACTCGGTGGTTCCCCTGTGGGATGCGGCTAATTGGCTTGAGCGGGAAGTGTACGACATGTTCGGCGTGCACTTTCGGGGGCATCCGGATCCCCGCAGGATCCTCATGCCCGAGTTCTACCAGGAGGGCCATCCGCTGCGAAAGGACTTTCCCCTTCGCGGTCGGTTCTCCCGAGCGGAGCAGACCCGGCGGGCCTTGAGCCAGAACCCTGAAGACTATTATCCGCCGACGGAATTCGTCGGACCCGGACGGGATCCCCAGGTGCCTCAGGTGGATCCGGATCGTCTGGAGGAGGATCGTCCGGAGCGGGAGCTCCTCAGTCCCGATGAAGCTGAGGGAGCCCACGGACCTGACGATCAGGCCGAGAGGGAGTGAGGGCGGAGGCCCCGGAGGGAGACGCACGGATCATGTCGAAACGGACAGTGGAATACACGGTGGGACGCACCCCGGAAATGGGGGTGGATGCCCGTCCCACTCCGGGACTTCTCGAGCCCACGCAGCTGATCCCCGCGGAGCCGGACTTCGAGACGAACTCCATGCTGGTGAACGTGGGACCGCAGCACCCTGCCACCCATGGTGTCCTGCGCCTACTGCTGGAGCTGGATGGGGAGACCGTGGTTCGCTGTACGCCCCACATCGGATACCTCCACTCCTCCTTCGAGAAGCTCGGCGAGTATCGTGACTGGAACCAGATCGTTCCCCTCACAGATCGAATGGATTACCTGGCTCCCCTCATCTACAACTGTGCCTTCGTCATGGCTGTGGAGAAGCTGGGGGGGATCGAGGTCACGGAGCGGTGCAAGGTGCTCCGGGTGATCATGATGGAGATGGACCGGATCTTCGGTCACCTTCTCTGGCTGGGCACCTGGGCCATCGACGTGGGGGCATTTACCCCGTTCCTCTACGCCTTTCAGCAGCGCGAGAAGATCTACACGCTTCACGAAGCGTTGACGGGAGCCCGAATCACCACCTCGGCCACCCGGGTCGGGGGCCTCATGGCCGATGCTCCCAAAGGGTGGGAGGAGGATGTCCGGGCTTTTGCGAACCAGTTGCCTCGGACCCTGGATGAGATCGACGCCCTCCTGACGACCAATGGGATCCACCTGGGACGGACCCAAGGGGTAGGGGCCATCTCCGGAGAGGAGGCCATCAACTCGGGGTTTACGGGCCCCAACCTTCGGGCTAGCGGCGTCCCGTACGATGTGCGGAAGGACCGCCCCTACTACGACTACGAAACCTACGACTTCGAGGTCCCGGTGGGGGAGCACGGCGATTGCTACGACCGCTATCTGGTCCGAATGGAGGAGATGCGGCAGAGCTGTCGGCTCCTCCATCAGGCACTGGACCGGCTCCCCGACGGGCCGGTGAACGTGGACGATCCACGGGTGATCCTCCCCTCCAAGACGGACTGCATGAACGACATGGAGTCCATGATCCACCACTTCAAGCTGGTGATGGAGGGAGTGAAGATCCCCGAGGGGGATTGTTACTTCCCCGTGGAGGGGTCGAAAGGGGAGTTGGGGATGTATGTGGTGAGTGACGGGGGTTCCAAGCCCATCCGTTGGAGGATCCGCCCCCCGTCCTTCGTGAACCTCTCCGTGATTTCCAAGCTGGTGGAGGGGGGCCTTTTCGCCGACGTGATCATGGTGAATGCGAGCCTGGACATCGTTTTGGGGGAGATCGACCGGTGACCGATTCCAAGGGGGCAGGGGCACCTATTCCATTCCGAAATCCGGGGTGGGCGGGGAACACCGGAGAGTTCGAGCTCTCCGAGGAGGAGGTCCGAGGCGACGAATACGTCGGGGTCCGTCCTCTGGATGGGGGCCATCCCGGAGTGGCGCCGTCGTACCCGTACATGAAGGTGGAGCGGGATCCCGAAGCGCCGCTTTTCGAGGGCCCCTATCGAGAACGGTTCGAGAAGATCTTGACCCGGTACCCGGACCGCCAGGGCGCCCTGCTTCCCACGCTGAACCTGGCGGAGGAACTGCGAGGACACGTCTCCCCCGAAACCATGGACGAGGTAGCCGATCTTCTGGAGCTCTCCAAAGCCTACGTCCGGGGGGTGGTGAGCTTCTACACCATGTACAACCGTCGCCCCGTGGGGCGCTTCCTCATTCAGGTTTGTACGAATATCAGTTGTAACCTCTGCGGTGGCGACGAGGTGTTGCAGGCCTTCTTGGAGCACACGGGAACGGAAATGGGAGAGACCTCGGAGGATGGGAACTTCACCGTCATCGAGGTGGAGTGTCTTGCGGCGTGTGGCTTTCCCACCGCGGTTCAAATCAATTCGCGGTACTTCGAGAACGTGACGCCCCGGGAGGTCCCAGACATCCTGGAGCGGCTCAAGGCCGAGGTGTCCTAGATGGGCTACCCCTACTCCCACGACAAGGAAGTCACCCTCATCAGCGAAGGTTTCGGCGACCCCAAGGCCCGGACCTTGGATGGATGGACCTCTCGGGGTGGCTACGAAGGCCTCAAGAAGGCCCTGGATTTGGGCCGAGACAAAGTGGTGGAGGAGGTGAAGGCTTCCGGCCTGCGAGGGCGCGGAGGGGCCGGGTTTCCCACCGGGGTGAAGTGGTCCTTCATGCCCGACAAGGGGGAGAAGCCTCACTTCCTCCTCTGCAACGCCGACGAGTCGGAACCTGGGACCTTCAAGGACCGGGAACTCATCCGGTGGCTTCCCCATCAACTCATCGAGGGATGCCTCATCGGAAGCTATGCCATCGGAGCGGAGCACTGCTACATCTACCTCCGGGGCGAGTTCTTCGAGACCACTCAGGTGTTAGCCCGAGCGGTGGAAGAGGCCTACGCCAAGGGGTACGCGGGGAAGGATGTCCTGGGCTCCGGCGAGAACCTGGACATCACCCTCCACGTAGGCGCGGGAGCCTACATCTGCGGAGAGGAGACGGGGCTCATGAACTCCCTGGAGGGCCGAAGGGGTCTGCCGCGCATCAAGCCCCCCTTTCCGGCCGCCTCGGGGTTCTTCGGCTATCCCACCACCATCAATAACGTGGAAACCCTGGCCGCCGTCCCCCATATCGTGAAGAACGGGGGGGATTGGTATCGCCAGTGGGGGACGGAGAAGAGTCCGGGGACCAAGCTCTTCTGCGTGAGCGGTCATGTACGGAAGCCCGGGAACTACGAGCT
>SKZC01000463.1 GCA_007127575.1 Gemmatimonadota bacterium | reverse complement strand
CCGGGGCAGATGCTGTCGGGGATCATGACGAACCGGGTGCCCGACCCCCCCACTGAATTCTCCCTAGGGGTCCGCGGAGACGGGGTCTACTCCGCCATCCTCACCCCTAAGGGAAAGTTGGTCACCGACCTACGGGCGTTTCGGCTGGAAGGTGACGAAGAGGCGTTCCTCCTGGAGATTCCGCAGGCCGGGGCGGAGGGGACGCTGGCCCACTTCAAGAAATACCTCCCTCCTCGGCTGGCTACCGTGACGGACGTCTCGGCGGAGCTGAGGGGCGTGGCCGTGGTGGGCCCGGACGCGCCGGCCCGGATCGCGAAGCTCGCGCTTCACGAATCCTCCCTCGAGGAGGAGTTGATGGAGATGGGCGAGAACGAGGTCCTCACCGTGCCCGGAAAAGGGGGCCATCCTCTGGACGGTCTCCGGGTGATTCGGACGGGAGAGCTTTCGGTTCCCGCCTACGACCTGCTGGCCCCGGAGGACCGGATCGGGGCGATGGTCCAGGAGCTGGAGGAGGCGGGCCTCCCCTGGCTGAGCGGGGAGGGATGGCGAGTCCTTCGCATCGAGGCCGGGCGAGCAGTGTACGGAGAGGAGCTGGACTCGGACACCATCGTAATGGAAGCGGGGCTCGAGGCCCGGGCCATCGACCACGGCAAAGGGTGTTACACGGGCCAGGAGGTCGTGGTTCGGATCCGGGACCGAGGACGGGTGAATCGCCACCTGCGTGGCCTCCTCTTTGGGGACGTTGCCCCTCCCGAGAGCGGGACGGAACTCTACATCGAAGGGAGGGAGAGGGCCGGGGGCGTGGTGAGAAGCGCCGTGGGCTCCCCCCGGTTCGGCCAGGCTGCCGGCCTGGGCTACGTCCGTCGGGAGCTCGAGCCCCCGGGCCGGGCCCGACTAGGGTCCCCCGATGGGCCCGAAGTGGAGGTGCGGGAACTCACCCACCACGGTTGGGTGCTTCGGGAGGATGATCCGGGGGGCTAAGACGGCGTTGCCCGTTTCGGCGCACCCACCGTACCTTCCGCACCAACCGAGGGCTCCTCGGCTGCGTCGCTCCACGGAAGAGTGGTGAAACCGAACAGCTTGTCATCCGGACGTCGGCATGGGCACTGGTGAGCAACAGGGGGAGGCAGGGGGTGGGCGGCCGGACCCGGCTGATGTCCATGAGCTGGTGGACGCGATTCAAAAGGATGCCCGGGAGCGCAGCGAGGCTCAAACCACCAAAGCTCCCCGTCGGAAGCGGCGTCCGGCGTGGCTCTACATAAGCTTGGGCCTCCTGGCGGCGGCCAACGCCTACCTCTGGGTCGGTCAGCCGGACTGGCTCACCCCGGGAAGCTCCGCTTCGCCCACGGAGAGCCCCCTCCGTTTCCGGATGTACGCCCAGGCTCAGCGCATCCTGATGTACGAACGAACTCACGGATCCTTGCCCGAGACCCTGGATGAGACGGGAGCCCCATTGGAGGGTGTAGAGTATCACCGGACCGGGCCTGACCAGTGGGAGTTGGTGGGGGAGGCCGACGGGGTCACCCTCACCCTCACCTCCGCGATGTCCCCGGACGAGTTTCTGGCCAGGTAAGGGAAGGGTCTTTTCAGGGCCGCATTTCTGCACCTGGAAGTCTGTTGACGAAGTGGCGAGCAAGGGAGCCGAGTGCCATGTCCACCTCCGTTGGAAGGATCCTCCTGTTCGGAATCGGTTTTCTCCTATCCACTCCCACCGCACTCACGGCTCAGGAGGGGACCTGGGCGGAGGGCCCGCCTCTCCCTGAGGACCGCACGGAGGTGAGCGTCACCACGGACGGGGACCGGATCTTCCTGGCCGGAGGGTTTGGTCCCCCTGAAGTGGCGGGCGAGAGGGCCAGCGCTCCACGGGCCCTTTGGGTCTACGACCCCGAATCCGGAGAGTGGAGCTCACCCACCGAGCTCCCCCACGGCGTTCACCATGCGGGACTGGCGTATCTGGATGGGAGGATCTACCTGGTGGGAGGCTTCCGGGAGACGAGTTTCGATCCGGTGGGCGACGTCTGGATCTACGACCTGGAGGTCGATGAGTGGCTGGAGGGTGAACCCATCCCCACCCCACGGGGCGCAGGGGCGCTGGCAGTCCTCCATGGACGCCTCCACTGGATTGGCGGGAACGCGGAGGAAGGAGATCACCTCCACGACCTGGCCCACGGCGAGGTGGCGGAGGATGGGTCGGTGGCCACCCACGAAGTCTACGATCCGGTGACCAACTCCTGGAGCCGGTTGGCCCCTATGCCCACCTCCCGAAACCATCATGGTGCGACGATGCTGGACGGCCGCCTCCACGTGATTGGGGGGCGAGCCGATGGAGACTTCGAGCTGACGGCCCATGAGGTATACGATCCTCAGTCCGAGGAGTGGCAGGCGGCTCCGGACCTCCCTACGGGGAGGAGTGGGATCGCGGTGGTGAGCCTGGACGGTTGGATGTACGTATTCGGCGGAGAGACGTTCGCGGGCCCATCCCGGACCTTCGACGAGGCGGAACGGTTCCACGCCACCTCGGGAGAGTGGGAGACCCTCCCTTCCATGCCCACCCCTCGACACGGATTGGGAGCGGCGGCCGTGGGGGGATCCATCCACGTCCTCTCCGGGGGTCCCGGGGCCGGGTTCACCTTCAGCGATCTCCACGAGATCCTGGAGCCGCCGAACCCCTGACCGGCGAGGTACTACGGACTCCGGTGTTGGAGCGCCGCCAGAATCCGTTCGCCGTGATCCCGCCCGTTTTCGATGAAGATGCGGTTCGCATCGTGGCCGGCGGCCACCACTCCCGCCAGGAAGACTCCCGGGACGTTGGTCTCCATGGATTCCGGGTCATGGGTGGGAATCCCGGATTCCGGATCCACCTCCACCCCCACCTCCTCCAGGAGGGACGGGTCACCTCTCCAGCCTGTCAGCGCGAAAACCCAGTCGTTGGCCACCTCCCGGGTGCGCTCCGACCCTTCCTCCACCACCAACACGGCGCCAGGGCGGATCTCGGCCACACGGTGGCCCCAGTACATACCGATCTCTCCCTTCTCCAGTCGGTTCCTGATGTCCGGAAGGATCCACGGCTTCACCCCCGGGTCCAGGGTGTGCTGGAAGTGCACCATGGTGACCCGAGCCCGTGCCCGGAAGAGTTCCAGCGCCGCCTCCACCGCCGAGTTTCCCCCTCCCACCATCAGGACCTCCTGGTCGAAGAAGGGGTGAGCCTCCGTGTAGTGGTGGAACACTTTGCCCAGGTCCTCACCCGGGACCTCCAGCATGTTGGGCCGGTGGAAGCCGCCGGTGGCCATCACCACTGCTCGGGCCTCCAGAGGCTCCTCTTCCCCGTGTCGGGTCCTAAGTGAGAGGCGGAAGCCCCCCTGTTCCCGGCGGATGCCGGCGACCTTGGTGTGCTGGCGCACCCGAAGCCCGAAATGCTCGACGACCCGCCGGTAGTAGACCAGGGCGTCCAATCTCGTGGGCTTCTCCCGGGGGACCACGAAGGGGATCCCGCCGATCTCCAACTTCTCCGCCGTGCTGAAGAAGGTCATGTAGGGGGGATACTTCACCAGGGAGTCGGTAATGAACCCTTGGTCCAGAAGGAGGGTGGACACCCCCCGTTTCACGGCGGATACCCCGGCGGCGATCCCACAGGGACCTGCGCCGATGATGGCCAGTTCCAGAGGCGATTTCGTCATCTCGCTTGAGCCACCCCCCTCCCCGTCTCCGGTTCCGCGAGAAGACGGGTCGACGGCGGTTGGACGGCTTGGCACCGGGCGCGTAGACTGCCGGCGTGGAGGAAGGCCCCTACGTCTGACCGTTCGGATGTCTCGGGGGCCGTTCTGAGCACCCACGGGACGAGGGCCCCCATGACCGAAGGCGGGAGGCGGAAAGATCGAGGTGGGGGGGGCGGGTACAGAGGAGGGCCCGGATGGATCGTGGCTGCGGCGTTCATCGGCCCCGGCACGGTCACCACCGCTACCCTGGCCGGGGCCAACTTCGGGTTGACCCTTCTCTGGGCCCTGGTCTTTTCCACCCTGGCCACGGTGGTGCTCCAGGAAATGTCCGCTCGACTCGGAGTGGTGACCCGACTCGGTCTGGGAGAGGCGGTACGGAGGTGGTTTTCCCGACCCACTTTGCGCCTCCTGGCGGCGGCGCTCATCGTCGCCGCCATCGCCGTGGGAAACGCGGCGTTCGAGATGGGGAACCTCCTGG
>SKZC01000211.1 GCA_007127575.1 Gemmatimonadota bacterium | reverse complement strand
CGGGGGCACCATGACCTCCTGGAGGACCTCCCGTACCTCCTGGAATCGATCCCACTGGCTCCGCATCTCCGACTCCCGAAGCCGGTCCGCGGAATGAAAGTGGGTGAAGAGCCCCGTCCAGCGAAGGGGCTCGCCTTCCAGAATGGAGGCCAGGCGCGGTCCCCACTCCCGGGCTCGGTCCCACGGAAGCCCCGCCCGACCCATTCCGGTATCCACCTCCAAATGGAAGGCGGGTCGGTCTCCCGTGCGGCGTGCCGCCGCCGCGAGCTGCTTCAGGGTGGACGCCCCGGACACCGCCAAGGTGAGTCCAGCCCCAACGGCGCGCTCCACCTCCCCTGCCCATACGGGGGTAAACACCACCACGGGCTCGTCCACGCCCAGATCGCGGAGCTCGCACCCCTCCTCCACCGTGGCCACCCCGAAACCCCACACTCCACGCCCCCGGAGGGTACGTATCGTGGCCCGAACACCGAGCCCGTAGGCATCGGCCTTGACCATGGGGATGAGGCGGGCGGGATCGGCTCGCCGCCGGACCTCCTCCAGGTTCGCCTGGAGAGCGGACGCGTCGATCTCCATCCAGGCTCGGCGATGTGCCTCCGTTGACATGGTGGTCCAAAGATGCGAGAAAACACGGGACGAGCAAGGCACCCCGAAAAGGGTCCCACCATGTCTGGTGCACACCATGGGTGAAGCGAACAAGGGCGCCGTCCCCCCGGGGGAAACGGAAGGGAAGGACGAGGCCTCGAGGAAGCACGAACCGTCCGGGGTTCTGGATCGGGCGCTCTCCCTGGTAGAGCGACTCCGAAGGGAGTGCCCGTGGGACCGGGCTCAGACGGCTCGCTCCCTGGTCCCCCACCTCCTGGAAGAGAGCCGCGAGGCCGCCGAGGCCATCCTCCACGGCACTTCCGGAGAGCTCCGGGACGAGCTGGGTGACCTCCTTCTCAACCTGGCCTTTCAGATCGTGGTGGCGGAGGAGTCAGGGGAGTTCAACCGGGAAGCGGTGGTCCGAGGCCTGGAGGAGAAGATGTGGCGACGGCACCCTCACATCTTCGGCGAAGGGCAAAAGGAGTCCTGGGAGGCCATCAAGGCCCGGGAGCGGGAGGACCGAGGGGAGAAGGACCGAGGAGTCCTGGACGGTCTCCCTCGAGGGCTGGACCCCCTCCTCCGGGCCCACCGGATCCAGGACCGGGTAAGTGGCGTGGGCTTCGACTGGTCCCACGCACGGGGGGCCCTGGAGAAGGTCCGGGAGGAGCTGGACGAAGTCCAGCAGGCGCTGGAAGGCGAGGACGCGCAGGCCCTCGAGGAGGAGGTGGGAGACCTCCTCTTCGCCGCCGTAAACCTGTCCCGTCTGGCCGGGGTGCACGCCACCGTGGCTCTGGAAGGGGCCAACGCCAAGTTCGGACGCCGATTCCGACGGGTGGAGGAGCTGGCCCGGGAGAAAGAGCTGCCGTTGACGGAGGCGGGGCTGGAGGAGCTGGAGCTGCTGTGGCGGCAGGCCAAGAGGGAGGAGAGGCCCCAGGATCAGTAGCCGGCCTCCAGGTCCACCGCGTTTCGGAGCGGACTCCCCGCCACGAAGCGCTGGAGGTTCTCCACGATGAGGTCCGTCTGCCTCCGCCAGAACCCTCGGGACACGGCGGAGACGTGGGGGGTGATGAGGACGTTGGGAAGCTCCCACAGAGGATGGCCGTCCGGGAGGGGTTCCGGGTCCGTCACATCCAGGGCAGCACCTCGGAGGTGGCCCGACCGGAGTAACTCCACCAATGCCGAGGTGTCCACCAGCCCGCCCCGGGAAACGTTCACCAGAAGGGCCCCCTCCTTCATCCGTCGAAGGGCCGCTCCGTCCAGAAGTCCTCGGGTCTCCCGGGTCTCCGGAACCGTGACCACCACCACATCGCTGGCGGTGAGGATCCGCTCCCGACCCTCCTCCCCCGTGAGAAGCTCACTCACGTACGGAGGGGCGGGAGCCGGGTTCCGTTTCCAGCCCAGGACCTTGGCGCCTAGAGCGGCGAGCCGTTCAGCCACCTCCGTTCCGATCCCTCCCAGGCCCAGGATCCCCACCGTGCTACCGGCAACCTCCCGGACCGGGGTGTCGGCAGCCAGGAAGGGTTCGTGCCGCCAGCGGCCCTCCCGCTGCCCCTGGAGAGCCAGATCCAGTCCCCTGGCGAAGTGGAGGATCATCCCGGTCACCGTTTCGGCCATAGGGGGGCCGTGGATCCCCGCCGAGTTGGTGAAGTGAACCCCGCTTTCCCGGAGCTCCGGGGTGAGGGAGCCTCCCACCCCCGCCGCGCCGGTGTGGACCCAGCGGAGACTCCCGCCGCCTGCCTCGAGGACGTCCGCCGGGATGCCCAGCCCCACGTACACGGTGGCCCCCTTCACCGCCTCCACGATTTCCGGTGAGGCCTCCCCCGACCCATCTCCGCTCCCGTCGGCCTCTCCAGCGGCCACATAGAGCTCCCAGCCCTCCGGAAGAGCCGCCTCGATCTCCTGCACCGCCCAGGAGGGGACGGTCCAGATGGGCCTCCGGTCGTTCAGGTCCAGCACTATCCGGCTCATGGGTGCAACCTGTTCATGAGGCGAGGAAACGGGATGAGCTCCCGGACGTGGGGGCGACCCGTAATCCACGCCACGGTGCGCTCCACCCCCAGGCCGAAACCCGAATGGACGAAGGTTCCGTACCTTCGCAAATCCAGATACCAGCCGTAGGCCTCCTCGGGCAGGCCCTCCTCCCGAATCCGGGCTTCCAGCTTCTGAACATCGTCTTCCCTCTGACTTCCTCCGATAATCTCCCCGTATCCCTCCGGGGCCAGGAGGTCGTTACAGCGCACGGTGCGCGGGTCCTCCGGGTTCTCCTTCATGTAGAAGGCCTTGGCCTCCTTGGGATAGTCGTGAACGAAGAGGGGAAGGTCGTGCTCCTGGGCGAGAGTCGTCTCGTCGGCACCACCCAGATCCTTTCCCCACTCCATCTCGCTTCCCTGGCCCTGAAGCCGCTCCACCGCATCGGAATAGGACATCCGGGGGAAGGGAGGCCGAACCGACTCCAAGCGGGAGGTGTCGCGCTCCAGGATCTTCAGCTCCTCGCTGCACCGGTCCAACGCCCGCTCCACCAGGTACGACACGAACGCCTCCTGAAGGCGCATGTTGTCGTCGGAGTCGGCGAAGGCCACCTCCGGCTCCACCATCCAGAACTCGGTGAGGTGACGTCGGGTCTTGGATTTCTCGGCCCGGAAGGTGGGGCCGAAACAGTACACCTTGCGAAAGGCGGGACAGGCGGCCTCCACATAGAGCTGCCCCGTCTGAGCCAGGTATGCCGTCTCACCGAAATAGTCGGTGGAGAAGAGGGTGCCCGCCGACTCACCGATGGCGCCGGTGAGGATGGGCGTGTCGATCCGGGTGAAGCCCTCCCGGTGAAAGTAGTCGTGGATCGCCTGAGTCACCTCGGAGCGCACTTTGAGCACCGCCCGCTGGGAGGTGGACCGGAGCCAGAGATGGCGGTGGTCCATGAGGAAGTCCACCCCGTGCTCCTTGGGCTGCACCGGGTAGTCGTGGCTGGGGCCCAGAACACGGAGGTCTCGAACCACCAACTCGTAGCCCCCCGGGGCTCGGGCATCTTCCTTCACTCTCCCCGTCACCTCCAGGGAGGACTCCTGGGTGAGCTCCACCGCCGTCTCCCACGCCTCCTCGTCCACCTCGTTCCGGGGGAGGACGCACTGCACCACCCCCGTTCCGTCCCGGACGACGCAGAACGACACCTTTGCATGGACCCGGACGCTTTCCAGCCACCCGGCCACCGTCACCTCCTCCCCTACGTGGTGGGAGAGACTCCGAACCTCCGCGTATCCCCGTGCGCTCATCTCCGTCCCTTTCCCAGGATCCAGGGCTCTCCGACTCGCGTGGCCCCGTCAGGGGCCGCGCCTCCAGCGACGGGAAGGTAGGGAGGTTCGGAAAGGAGGGTCAATGCGACCCGGTCCTGGAAGGCCGTTGAAGAAGTACAGGGACCACCGAGAAGGGGTCTTGCGGTCCTGGTCCAGGCGGAGCTCCGAAAGCGATGCCTTGCGCATCGGTGAGGGGCTCCAACGACGACCCAGGGCCGCACCCCCCCTTCTCCCTTCGGATTCTCCTGCGCAGTGCTCGGAGGTCTCGCGGGGGAAGGGCCCTGAGCGCTTCGCGCATCCACGAGATCAGCCGCTCGGTTGGGGCG
>SKZC01000025.1 GCA_007127575.1 Gemmatimonadota bacterium | reverse complement strand
GGCGGGGGGCGGGAGGCGGCCTACGCCGGTCTCCGCCCCACCCCCGAGGCCGGCCCCCAACATACGCTCCATCCGCGCTTCGCGTTCTTCGGTCGGCGGCATGCGCGATCCACGACAACGAGCCGATGAGGAAAAGTCATGGGAAAGGAGATCATGCGGGAGGTCAGGCGGTGGCCCTGGACCGAATCCCTCGGGGGTGTTCGCCCGGATCCGGATCAAACGCTGTGCGTGAAAAGGATCCTCTTGGGTCTCGTGCGGGATCGATGTTTCGAGATGGGGCTTCGGGAAGGTCAAGAGGTTCGGTGCCGAAATCGAACACACGAACAGGTGTGGCTGGAGCTTCCCGGAGGGGAGATCCACAGCCTCGACCTCCCGTACGCGTGGTTCGTGGAAGTGGCTCCCGTCGCCCAGCGTGCACCGGCCCCGACGGCCCGACGATTGAGGGGCAGGACCGTCCGCTCCAGAACTCCGTTCAGCTCACCCGCAGCCCGAGACGGACAGCCGTCTCACTCATCAGGAGGTTCAAATGCCGCGAATTTTCGCCTTGCTACTACCGGTCATCGTCGTGGTGGCCTGCGGTGTGCCGGAGGGAGGGGAACGGGCGACGTTCTTCTTTCCCGACGGCGACCCGGAAGCGGGACGCACCGCCTTTGGTCAGATGCAGTGTTACGCCTGCCATGGCGTGATTGGCGACGACTTTCCGGAGCCACACGCCACCCCTCCGCTTCCGACCCCGCTCGGTCCCGACCTTGCCGCGCTGTCCAGGGGGCAGGTAGCGGAAGCCATCATCGCTCCCTATCACCCCATACCGGATGACCTTGAAGCCCCCCAGATGGGTGATTACAGCGAGGCGATGACCGTGCGCCAGCTCATCGACATCATCGCGTATCTTGAGAGCCTCGGACGCCAGTAGGGGGGCATCGAGCGTCACCACGGCACCGGCCAGAATGGCGATCTCCACCGAGAGCTAGACGAGAAGATAGAGCCCGAGGAGTCCCAGGAGAGGTGTCGCCCTCGTCTCCATCCAAACCCCCTTCTCCCGCTTGAAGGACCTCATGCCGGCCTGGAGGCAGATAGGTCGCCACCGGTGGGCCCGGCGCCCCTGCCCTCAAGCGGGACTTCGACCGGCAGTTCGTGACCGGCCAACCACTGCAGCTCACGGGCTTCAATCTCTTGTACGACCAGCACGTGCCTGTCATGAAGGTGGGCGCCGTCCTGGGCCTTCAGCCGCCACGACCCGTGGTCAGCCTCCAGCGAGCCGTCGCTCCGTGGCCTGCCCGTGGAAGGGCGGATCATCTGTCCCATCCGGGCACCCCGTTGCGGGTCCCCGAGTCCCGTCGCGGCAGCGCCGGTCCGACTCAGTGCCCTGACCACGCCGGCCTCCTTGCCCCTGGGAGGGGCATCATGCCTCGGCACGGATCGTGCCCTTGTTCGACTTCCGGTGCGGCACGTCCTGGTGAAGGCGATGACCGGGATAGTCGCTGCCCTCCTCTACATCGAGTAGGAAGGAGCCACGGACTCGTCACGAACCGAGCCAGGAGGGCTGGGGCGAGTGCTCCGGTTTCCCGCCGGCCCCGCGGTGTCGAGGGGAGGGTGGCCGAACCTGGCCGGAGACTTGTTCGTGCATCACATAGGAGGGCCCCATGCAGGTCGAACCTGAGATCGCCTACCGGAACGTGGAACCCACTCCGGCCATGGAGAGCCAGATCCTCCGAGGGCTCGAACGCCTCGAGCGGAGCCACCCCCGGATCATCGCCTGCCGCATCATGGTGGAGATCCCTCACCCGAGACATGCGACGGGAAATCTCTACCGGGTCCGACTCGACATCACCGTGCCGGGTCACGAGCTCGTGGTGAGTCGGGACCCTCCGGCCCGCCATACGCGGGAGACGGCCCGAACCGCCATCCGGGAGGCCTTCGAGCTCGCCCGCAACCAACTCCGGGAACAGCGGAAGCGGCAAGCCGGCAGGCCGGCCGTAAGCGAAGCGCCTCTCCGGGGCCGGGTCCTCTCCCTGTCCGAAGCCGACGGGTACGGGTTCATCCAGTCGACGGAAGGCGAGGAGATCTACTTCCACCGCACCGGGGTTCCGGCCGACCGGTTCGACGAGCTGGACGTGGGAACGGAGGTGCGGTTCGTGGAGGAGGTGGTGGACGGGGCCATCCGCGCCACGAGTGTGCTCCCCCTGAGTCGGCGCGGCCGTTCCGATGGGAGCCGCGGCGTGCCGGATCAGGATCTCGGAGAGAAAGGGCGATGAGCTCACCGCGAGCCGGGGCGATGGCTTCCTCCATCACCGTGGGGGGGCTGGAACTCCGGAGGCTGGATCCGTTCCGCTGGGTCATCCCCCGCCAGGGCCCAATGAGGGTGGAGGGGCTTGTGTACGCCGACGAGTCCCTCATGGGAGATATCCTGGCACCGGGACACGGAGGAGAGGAAGCCGTCCGCCAAGTCGCCAACGTGGCCTGCCTACCCGGGATTGTAGGACGCTCCATCGGGATGCCGGACCTCCATTGGGGCTACGGCTTCGCCATCGGGGGAGTGGCCGCCTTCGACCCAAATGAAGGTGGCGTGGTCTCGCCGGGAGGGGTCGGGTACGACATCAACTGCGGGGTTCGCCTCCTACGCTCGGACCTTTCCCGGGAAGAGGTTCTCCCACATCTGCCTCCACTGATGGACCAAATCATGCGGGACGTGCCCGCAGGAGTGGGCTCGCGGTACAGGAAGCTGGAGCTCACCGAGTCCCAGGTCCGGGAGGTCCTCGTCGAGGGAGCGTCCTGGAACGTCCGCAACGGGTACGGGACGGAGGACGATCTGGACCGAACCGAGGGCCGGGGAAGGCTGCGCGGGGCCGATCCTGACCAAGTGAGCCCCCGCGCCATCCAGAGGGGCCGGCCCCAACTCGGAACCGTGGGCTCCGGAAACCACTTCATCGAACTGGGCTTCGTGGACGAGATCTACGAGGAAGACGCTGCGCACCGGTTGGGCCTCGACCCCGGGACCGTGTGCGTCCTCATCCACTCGGGCTCCAGGGGCCTGGGCTACCAGATCTGTGACGACTACCTGGAGGTCATGAACCAGGCCGCAGCTCATCATCGAATCGAGCTTCCTGACCGTCAGCTCGCCTGCGCACCCCTGAACTCTCCCGAAGCCGAACGATACCTGGGCGCCATGACCGCCGCGGCGAACTACGCATTCGCAAACCGTCAGATGATGGCCTTCAGGGTCCGGGAAGCCTTCCAGCGGGTCCTCGGACGTCCATGGGAAAAGATGGGCATGACCCAGGTCTACGATGTCGCCCACAACATCGCCAAATGGGAGACGCACGAGGTGGACGGTGGGGAACGACGCCTCTGCGTGCACCGGAAAGGGGCGACCCGCGCCCTTCCTCCCGGCCACCCCGAGCTGATCCCGCTCTACCAGGAGCTGGGGCAGCCCGTCCTCATCCCGGGCGACATGGCTCGCTATTCGTATGTCCTCCTGGGCACTGAGGGCGCATATCGGGAGACCTTCGGCTCCACCTGCCACGGCGCAGGTCGTCGGATGAGCCGGCGAGCGGCCAAGAAGAGCGTGGCCGGACGGAGTCTCCGCAACGAGTTCCGTGACCTGGGAATCGAGGTCCGCGCCCATTCCCACGCGACGATCGCGGAGGAGGTCCCCGAAGCCTACAAGGACGTGGCCGAGGTGGTGGACGTGGTGGCCGGAGCGGGGATCGGAAAGAAGGTGGTTCGCCTGCATCCCATGGGGGTCCTCAAGGGATGACCCGGCGGCTCCACTCGGCGTCGGACGAATCACATCCCCGTCACGGCGACCATCTCCAGAACCCGCATCCGGTTCGCAGGAGGGTGGCAATGAGCTCCGGCAGGAACTCCCTTGTCATCCACCTTCGTCCACCCGGGCCTCCCCCAGATTCACGGAGATCTGGACCCTGCCCACGTCGGGGCGAGCGAGTTCGAGCACCACCTCCGTCCCGGGGCGGGTGAAGGCCACTCGGCGAGTGAGGTCCCTAGGGCTCCGGATATCCTCTTGGTCCAGGGAGGTCACCACGTCACCGGCCAGCATCCCGGCGCGGTCTGCGGGACTCCCGAGAGAGACGCCCACCACCAGGGCGCCTCTTCGGGCGGGGAGGCCGGCCCTCCGGGCCGCGTCAGGGCTCACGGGGGCGATAGTCACTCCCAGGTAACCCCGCACCACCCTCCCCTCCTGCCGGAGTCGCT
>SKZC01000439.1 GCA_007127575.1 Gemmatimonadota bacterium | reverse complement strand
CTCACCCTGAACCGGCCCGAGAAGCGGAACGCGCTCAGCGGCCCCCTGGTGAAGGGGGTGAAGGGGAGGTTGGAGGAAGCGGAACGGGACGAGAGTGTCCGGGTCGTACTCCTGAAGGGGGCGGGGAAGGACTTCTGCTCCGGGGCGGACCTGGCCGAGTTGGAAAAGGTGGCGGAGCAGGGCCCGGCGGCCAGCCTCGCCGACGCCCAGTCGCTGGGCCACCTCTTCGTCTCCATTCGGCGGCACCCCAAGCCGGTGTTGGCCGCCGTCCAGGGGAGAGCAGTGGCGGGAGGCGCCGGATTGGCCGCTGCGTGCGACGGGATCCTGGCATCGGAAGACGCCGAGTTCGGATTCCCCGAAGTGCATCTCGGCTTCGTCCCCGCCATGGTCATGACGATCCTCCGCCGGAAGGTGACGGAGGGGCGGGCCTTCGAGCTGGTGACCCGGGGAGAACGGATCTCGGCTGGCCGGGCCGAAGAGATGGGGCTGGTGACCCGGACCTTTCCCGCATCGGCCCTCGAGCGAGAGGCTCTGCGGTACGCGATGGAGCTGGCTCAGCGTCCGCCACAGGCCGTGCAGCTCACCAAGCGGCTCCTCTACGGCCTGGACGGACTCTCCTTCGAGGAGGGGATCGGTCGAGGAGCGGAGGTGAACACTCTGGCCCGCCTCACGGAAGAGTGCCGCGAAGGAGTGAGGCGGTTTCTGGAAAGGAGTAAGGAAGACTCGTAGTCGAGTCGGAAGGAGAGACGAACCATGAGCCCCATCTTTCTGGATCGAACCCGGTCCGAAGCCGGACCCTACCTTCCCTGGAAGGTCCGCAGCTTCTCCGCCGGGGCGGTGTTGGCCTTCGCCGGCATGTACTTCCAGGAAGATTGGCTCATCTGGGCGGCCATTGCAGTGCTCTTCCTGGGCTTCCTTCTCCGCTACGCCCCCGAGGAGGAAGAAGAGGTGGAGGAGGGAGAAGAGGAGACGCTCCTCTAAGAGGCCGTTCCCGCTATGGGACGGGCCCGGTCGCAGGCCGAACATGCGGCATGATGGGCCCCTCCTCCACTCCGTCCCGAAGCTTTGGGGACCCTCGGGAGGTCCTGCAGGAGCTCTTCGGCTTTCCGGATTTTCGGCCGGGGCAGCGGGAGCTGGTGGACGCGGCGCTTCAGGGCCGGGACGCTCTGGGAATCCTTCCCACAGGAGGGGGCAAGAGCCTCTGTTACCAGGTGCCGGCGGCCATGTGTCCCTCCCTCACCCTGGTGGTGAG
Organism: Gemmatimonadota bacterium; assembly: GCA_007127575.1. Classification (GTDB taxonomy): domain Bacteria; phylum Gemmatimonadota; class Gemmatimonadetes; order Longimicrobiales; family Gaopeijiaceae; genus SKZC01. The sequence goes on along the minus strand of SKZC01000439.1, from coordinate 13,519 downwards.
CCCCCTCATCTCCCTCATGTCCGACCAGGTGGAGCGGGCCCGGGACGTGGGGATCCCGGCGGCTCAGCTCACCTCCGCCGTAGAAGTTCATGAGGCCCGCCGTGCTCGTGCGGAGCTCCTGGAAGGTCGCTTCAAGCTCCTCTTCGTGGCGCCGGAACGTCTGCAGTCCCCGGACTTCCGCCGGGATCTGGCCCGGATCCCCATCTCCCTCCTGGTGGTGGACGAGGCCCACTGCATCTCTGAGTGGGGCCATGACTTTCGCCCGGACTATCTCAAGCTCGGAGAGCTGCGGGACGAGGTGGCTGCTCCCATCATGGCGCTCACGGCCACCGCCACTCCTCGGGTGCGAGAAGAGATCCGACACTTCCTCCGCCTCAGCCAGCCGGCGGAAGTGGTCCGGAGCTTCGACCGGCCCAACCTCTCATGGAGCGTTCGACGGGTGCGGGGGAGCGCTGAGAAGAGGCGGATTCTGTACTCACATTTTCGGGGTCGGTCCGGAGCGGGGCTCGTCTACGCCTCCTCCCGAAAAGGGGTGGAGGTCGTCCGGGACGAGTTGGCCGCCCTGGGCCTGCCCATCGAGGCGTACCACGCCGGACTCCCTGCGGAGGAGCGGGACCGGGTCCAGTCCTGGTTCCTGGAGGAGGAGCGCCCCCTGGTGGCCGCCACCAACGCCTTCGGGATGGGGGTGGACAAGAGCAACGTCCGCATCGTCATCCACGCTCAGCTCCCCGGGACCCTGGAGGGATACTATCAGGAGGCGGGTCGAGCGGGACGGGATGGCGAACCCGCGTGCTGCCTGGCCCTCTCGGCTCCCGGCGACGAGGTGATCCAACGGCGGTTCGTGGATGGAAGCGAGCCGCCGCTCCACCGGATCGTGGCCGTGTGGCTTCGACTCCGTCGCCGGTTCTCCCCCGGCCAGGAGGTACGGCTGTCGGCGGACCGGCTCTTTCGGCGGTTGGGTGGAAAGGTGGCCCCCGGGGAGCTCCGGGCCTCCCTCCGGGCCCTGGAGCGCTGCGGCGCGGTGGTCTCGCCCTCCCGGCTCCCGGAAAGTGGGGAGGAGGGGGAGATGGAGTTCATCCTTCGGCGCCGCATCCCGGCTCCCTTTTCATCCGTGGCCCGTCGGCGCCGGGAGCTGGCGAAGCTCCAGGCAGTACGGCGCTACGCCGGAACCCGACGCTGTCGCCGGGCCTTCATCCTCCGCTACTTCGGCGAAGAGGCACCGCCGCGGTGCGGCTCATGCGATCGGTGCATGTGACGGCCGCTTCCCCCTTCCCGGCCCTCCACTTTTGAAATTCTTCCGATTGGAGTAGCTTCTATCAGTCTGGGCAGGACCGCTCCTTTACGCTTGAAGGAATGATGGATCGCTATCTGACCGAAGACCATCGACGACTTCAGCGCCGGGTTCGCGACTTCGCCCTCGAAGCCATCGTACCGGTGGCCCGGGATCTGGACGACCGGGCGGCGTTCCCCTGGGAGAATGTAAAGGACATGGCGGAGATGGGCCTTCTGGGAGTCCCCATCCCCAAGGAGTACGGAGGCCTGGGTCTGGATCCTCTGAGCTATCTGTTGGTGGTCCAGGAGTTGGCCAAATATGACGCCAGCCACGCCATCACGGTGTCTGCTCACACCACCCTGGGGACCACCCCCATCCTCAACTTCGGTACCGGTGAGCAGAAGGAGCGTTGGATTCCCCTGCTTGCCCGGGGGCAGGTGTTGGGAGGATTCGGGCTCACCGAGCCCGGCTCCGGATCGGACTCGGGTTCCAGTCGGACCCGGGCCGTCCGTCAGGGCGATGGATGGCGGCTGGACGGCTCCAAGATCTTCATCACCCACGCCGGGGTAGGGGAGATCTTCACGGTGACGGCGGTGACGGAGGCCGAGGCGGGAACCAAGGGGATCACGAGCTTCGTGGTAACGAAGCCCACCCTGGACGTGGAGGGTGCCCGGACACGCGGAATCGGGCACTCCGACGCGCTCTCCTTCATCGCTGGAGTCCGAGCGGGGAAGAAGGAGGACAAGATGGGCTGGCGGGCTTCGGACACCCGGGAGCTCCTCCTGGAGGAGGCCCAGGTTCCCGAAGAGAACCGGCTCGGGGAAGAGGGGAAGGGCTTCATCAACTTCATGAAAACCCTGGACTCGGGCCGGATCGGGATCGCGGCCCTCTCCCTTGGGATCGCCGAGGGTGCCCACGAGGCCGCTCTGGCGTATACGAACGAGCGAAAGCAGTTCGGGCGGAAGATCTTCGACTTCCAGGCGGTCCAGTTTCGCCTGGCGGACCTGGCTACGGAGATTCAGGCGGCGAAGCACCTGACGTATCACGCCGCCTGGCTCATGAGCCGGGGTCGTCGGTTTTCCAAGGAGGCCGCCATGGCGAAGCTCTTCGCCTCCGAGCTGTGCATGAAGGCCACCACCCAGGCGATTCAGCTCATGGGTGGAGTGGGGTATACGGACGAGTACCCGGTGGAGCGGATGTTCCGCGACGCCAAGGTGTGTGAGATCGGGGAAGGAACGAGCGAGATTCAGCGGTTGGTCATCGCCCGCCATCTGGCTCGCGAGATGGTATCGGATCCGGGAGTGCCCGTATCGGCATAGCCGAGACGGGAGTCCCTGTCATTTTTCCGGCGTTCCCTAGGGGAACCCATAGAGTCAGGCGGCTTTCTCCGTTCCCGAACGGCAACCGGTCGGGGAACGGAGCAGGGGTCTGGCATCGTCGGTTCCAGGGGCGTCGGTGACTCGAATTCAGCGGAGTCCCAGCCCTTGAGGCGAGAAATCCTGATCAGCGCGTCAGCCCACGAGTCGTGGGTGGCGTTGCTGGAAGACAAACAGTTGGTGGAGCTCATGCTGGACCGGCCCGACCAGGACCGGATCGTGGGCGACATCTATTTGGGAAGAGTGGAAGCGGTCCTGCCCGGCATCCAGGCGGCCTTCGTGGACATCGGCCTGGGGAAGGCAGGCTTCCTCCACGTCTCGGACCTCCAGGAGGATGAGGAACCGGACGACGACGACAACGGCGATGGGGAGGAAGGAGGCTCGTCCGGGAACGGGCGGAACGCCCGCAGGTCCCGAAAGCCGCCCCCCATTCAAGAGCTCGTCCGAAAGGGCCAGGAGATCCTGGTTCAGGTCACCAAGGAGCCCATCGGGACGAAAGGTCCCCGGCTCACGGCGCAGGTCTCTCTCCCCGGTCGCAGCCTGGTCTACATGCCCTTCTCCTCCCATGTGGGGGTGAGCCGCAAGATCGAGCAGCGGGAGGAACGGAAGCGACTCCGGGCTCTGGCCCGAGAGATCCTGGAGCCGGACAACGGAGGGCTCATCGTCCGGACCGTGGGAGAGGAGCTGACTCAGGAGAAGTTCGTGCGGGAGTACCAGCGACTGCACGGCACGTGGAAGAAGCTCAAGGCCAAGGCGGACGCGGCCTCCCCTCCCACGCTGGTTCACCGGGAGGCCCGCCTGGTGAGCGGTGTCATTCGCGACCTCTTCTCCGACAAGTTCGACGCCTTGGTGGTGGACGATCAGGCGGCGTACGACGAGATCACCGACTACGTGCGCACCGTGGATCCGGACCTTCTGGCCCGGGTTCGGCTCTACGAGGGGGAGGGCTCCCTCTTCGACAGCCACGGAATCGAGGAGGAGATCCAGAAGGCCTTCGAGCGAAAGGTGGACCTGCCGTCGGGCGGGTACATCATCGTGGAGCCCACCGAAGCGCTGGTCTCCATCGACGTGAACACGGGACGGTTCACCGGAAAAGGAAAGAAGGACCCCGAGGAGACCATCCTCCGGACGAATCTGGATGCCGCCCGGGAGATCGCCCGTCAGCTCCGGCTCCGGGACGTGGGTGGGATCATCGTGTGCGACTTCATCGATATGGAGTCCCAGGAGAACCGGGACCGGGTCCTCCACGAGCTCCGGAGTCATCTCGGCAAGGATCGGGCTCGGACCAAGACCTTCGAGGTCTCGGAGCTGGGTCTGGTGGAGATGACCCGCCAGCGGGTCCGGCCCTCCCTGTACCAGTCGTTGAGCGATATCTGTCGTCACTGTAATGGGAAGGGGAGGATCTTCACCCCGCCCACGGTGGTGCGGCGGGTGGAGCGGAGCCTCCGGAGGGCGGCCGGGGAGGAGAACCACGTCCTGATCCGCCTGCACCCCGACGTGGCCCTCTACATCCTGGAGTCGGAGCCCGACTTTCTCAGGAGGCTGCGCCGAGCCACTGGCCTGGAGCTGGAGCTCATGGACGACCCCCTCCTTCGCCAGGACGACTTTCGGCTGATTTCCGGCCGGGAGGAGCGGGACGTGACGGAGCAGTACAACGGAGGGTGACGGACGTGTGGGAAGCTTCGCCCACCTTGACCCACCCTCTTAAGCGAGTACATTTCATCGGCTCGGGGTCATGGGATCGGCAAAGCTATGCACGGCGTTCCGGCCCCGGCGACGAGACGACTCCCACTTCCGCAGCAGCTCGAGGTTTTCATGTACGCGGTGTTTCGAACGGGTGGAAAGCAGTTTCGGGCTGAGCCCGGCGTCCGGCTGAAGGTGCCGACGCTGGATGTGGAGGAGGGAGAGAGCATCACCTTCGAGGATGTGCTTCTTACCTCTAACGAGGATGGAGTCTCCGTGGGTACCCCTCAGGTAGAGGGGGCGAAGGTGAAGGCGGAGGTTCTGCGGCACGGACGGGAAGACAAGATCATCGTCTTCAAGCGGAAGCGTCGGAAGAACTACCGTCGGAAACAGGGGCACCGCCAGGCCTTCACGGAAGTGAGGGTGGACGAGCTCTTGGTCTGACCGAGGCTCAGGGGTGTCCCCCTGACGAGGAAGGAGATGGAATCATGGCACATAAGAAAGGTGTAGGCTCCAGCCGGAACGGCCGCGACAGTAACGCAAAGCGCTTGGGCGTGAAGCGGTACGGGGGCCAGCCCGTGCGGGCCGGGGGCATCATCGTCCGTCAGCGAGGGACTAAGTTCCATCCCGGCAAGAACGTAGGCCGGGGTGGTGACGACACCCTGTTCGCCAAGGTGGACGGCGTGGTCCGGTTCGAGACCTTCAGAAGTCGTCAGGCCGTCTCCGTCTACCCGGCGGAATAGCGCACCAACCACCAACGAGGAAGGGTTCTTCCCGGGCGTGAGCCCCGGACGGGTCCCGTTCGCTCGTCGATCCAAGTCACCGGACGTGCTCGTCCGGATGTCTTCTGGACCATTTTGGGTCCGGATCTTGCTTCTCTTCCCCTGACGTTCCCCCCCTGCGGTGAAGTGCATCTGCCGGGGTCATAAGGGAAAGAGCACGTTCACGTGGCCCCTTCCGGGGCGAGCCCACCTCAGGCATTCCTTGGCAGGGGTCCACGGAATTCAGACGCCCCTCGGGAATTTGAGGGAAATACAGCCCGCCGTCCCGGGAAAATCTCCCTGATGGGCGGAACACATAGATGGGAGGAGGGATCCATGCAACGAAGCGACGAAGAGAAGGACGTCCCCCGAAGTACCGGCCCTTCCGGCAATCCGGACGATGGAGTCGTCTCGGACTTCCGGACCGACGCTTTCTCTCCGGAGACGCTTCTCGGCCGTCTCCCCGGCCCCCTACTCATCCCCCCCTTCCTTCTTGTCCTGGGCATCACCGCCGCTCTGGGTGCCGTGGCCTGGACCGGACAGAAGGAGGAGGCCCCCCCCATCCCCGTGGAGGAGGTGGCGCTGGATCTGGTGGATGCAGAGCTTCCAGTGCAGGTGAACCACCGGGTGGAGCGGTGGATTCGCCGGTTCCTCACCACCGGGCGGGCCGATTTCGAACATTACCTGGCCCGGGAGGGGCTATACGGAGGTATGATCCGGGATCGGCTCCGGAGCCGGGACATGCCGGAAGGCCTCCTCTATCTGGCCATGATCGAGTCCGGGTTTTCGCCCTGGGCCACTTCGCCGGTCCTGGCGTCCGGCGTGTGGCAGTTCATGGGCCCCACGGCCCGGGCCTACGGCCTCCGGGTGGATCAGTGGGTGGATGAGCGGCGGGATCCGCTGCGGGCTACCGATGCCGCGCTGGACTATCTGGACGAGCTCTATCAGGAGTTCGGCTCGTGGCACCTGGCGGCGGCGGCGTATAACGCCGGTCCCGGCCGGGTCGCTCAGGCCCTCTCCCGGGTTCGCCAGGGGACGGTGGACGAGGATGAGCTCTACTGGGAGATCATCGAGCATCTACCCCGGGAGACCCGGGAGTACGTGCCCAAGATCATCGCCGCCGCCATCCTGGCCGAGCAGGCGGAACACTTCGGCTTCGAGGTGGAGCCCGACCTCCCGTACCTCTTCGAGCAGGTGCTCGTCCCGGGGGGCACCTCGCTGAGACGCGTGGCGGAGGCCGCGGAGGTCCCCACCGGGCTCATGCGGGACCTGAACCCCCACCTGATTCGTGGGGTGACCCCTCCGGACGGCTCCTTCATGGTCCGGGTGCCCCAGGGGGCCTCGGGTCAGGTGGTGGCGGCCCACGCCTACCGAGCCGGAGCGGGCTCGAGGGTTCAGTAGCGCCGTTTCCCGTCAGGAGCCTTCCTGACCTTCCCGGCCCTCTCCCTCCGGATCTTCGGGGGGAGGGGGCGGTCCCCACTCGGATTTGCCCTCCTGGGCGGCCCGGGCCGCGGCGATGATCCGCCAGAGCACGTCCCGGGTCATCTCTTCGTCCACCCCCAGGGAGCGAGCCCGTCGGGCCGCCTTCCGCACCACCGCCGCCTCCTGGCCCGGATCCATGACCGGGAGGCCCAGGGTCGACTTCACCCGCCCGATCTCCAGGACCAGGTCCCGCCGGTCCCCGATGATCCGGATGAGCTCTTCGTCCACGGCCCCGATTCGCTGCCGAAGCTCGTCCAGGCGACCCCGGGCCTCCTCCGAGGATCCGGGAACCTCACGGTCCAACGACTCGCCGCTCATCGTCCCTGAAACTCCGGCCTACGCTTCTCTACGAAGGCCCGAATCCCCTCCTGTCCGTCCCGGCTGGCAAAGGCGGCCAAGAAGAGCTCCTTCTCCAGTTCCAGCCCTGCCGAAAGAGGAGTCTCCACGGCTTCCCGCACCGACTTCTTAACCAGGCGAAGGGCCACTGGGCTCCACCGGGCAATGCGCTCCGCCACCTCTCGGGCTCGCTCCAGATGTTCTCCTTCCTCCGCCAGGAACTCCACCAGGCCGATGCGGTGGGCCTCCTCCGCGTCGATGGTGTCACCGGAGAGGGCGAGGCGCATGGCGTGCCCTGGTCCCACGAGGCGGGCCAGGCGCTGGGTCCCTCCCGCTCCGGGGATGATGCCCAGTCGGATCTCCGCTTGTGCGAAGCGGGCGGTCCGATCCGCCACCCTGAGGTCGCAGGCCAGGGCCAGCTCGCATCCCCCTCCCAGGCAGTGCCCGTGAACGGCCGCGATGAGGGGCTTGGGATACTCGGCCAAGGCATCGTAGACACGGCGCCGTTCGTAGACCCGCCGCTGCTCCGCCGGGGTTCGGTCCGCGAACTCGGTGACGTCGGCTCCCGCCGCAAACGCCTTCTGCCCCGCGCCGTGGAGAATGGCCACCTTCACTTCGTCTTCCTCCGCCAGGCGGTCCACCACCTCCATGAGCTCCCGGCGCACGGTTTCGTTCAGCGCGTTCAGCTTCTCCGGGCGGTTCAGGGTGATGGTGGCCACCGGTCCGTCCCGGTTCAGCACCACGGTCTCCAACTCCATCAGTCCTCCCAACGGTAGAATCCTTCCCCCGACTTCCGTCCGAGCTTCCCTTCCTGAACCATCCGGCGGAGAATCTTTGGGGGGCGGAAGTGCTCCTGTCCCAGCTCTCCGTGAAGGTACTCGGCGATTCCCAAACGGACGTCCAGACCGACCAGATCCGAGAGCTTCAGGGGACCCATGGGGTGCCGGTACCCGAGCTCCAGAACCCGGTCGATGTCCTCGGCCTCCGCTACCCCCTCCTCCACCATCCGCATGGCCTCCAGTCCCAGTGCCACCCCCAGGCGCGAGGAAGCGAAACCCGGGGAATCCTTCACCACCACCGGCTCTTTTCCGATCTCCCGAACGAAGTGGAGCGCCCGCTCCAAGACGTCCGGCTCCGTGGCCGAGCCCCGGACCACCTCCACCAGGGCCATGATGTGGACGGGGTTGAAGAAGTGGAGTCCCAGAAATCGGCCAGGCCTTTGTAGGCCCTCAGCCAGCGCGTCCACGCTCAGGGACGAAGTGTTGGTGGCCAGGACCGCGCTCTCGGCCACCTGCGGCTCCACCCGACGCAGAATTTCTAATTTCAGGGACAGCTTTTCCGGCACCGCCTCCACCACCAGGGCCACTCCGTCCAGGGCATCTTCGAGACGGGGGACCGCCTGAACGTGGGAAAGCGTCTTCTCGCGGGTGGACTCCTGGACCTTCCCCAGATCGACCCCCTTGTCCAGGTTGCGGCGGATCCGACGGAGGGCCCGGTTCGCCGCGTCGGGGTCCACGTCGTAAAGCCTCGTGGGGTACCCGGCCTGGGCGGCGACCTGGGCCACACCGTGCCCCATGGTTCCGCCGCCCAGAACCGCAACCGGCTTCTTCACCGCTCCCCCTTCCATACCGTCACTCCCCTCCTTCCACCAGGAGCGAGATTCCCTGGCCCACCCCGATGCACATGGTGGCCAGCCCCAGGCTCGCGCCCCTCTGCGCCATTCCGTGGACAAGGGTGGTGAGGATTCGCGCCCCGGAGCAGCCCACCGGGTGCCCGAGGGCGATGGCTCCCCCATTCACGTTCACCCGCTGGGGATCCAGCTCCAACTCCCGGATGCAGGGAATGGCCTGGGCCGCGAAGGCCTCGTTCAGCTCCACCAGCTCCACGTCCCCCGCCTCCACCCCCACTCGCTCCAGAAGCTTTCGGGTGGCGGGTATAGGGCCCAGCCCCATGCGCTGGGGCTCCACTCCCGCCACGGCAGAGCCCCGGATTCGGGCCAAAGGGCGAAGCCCCATTCCCCGCGCCCGTTCTCCTTCCACCACCAGGAGGCACGCCGCTCCATCGTTGATCCCGGATGCGTTCCCCGCCGTCACCGTTCCATCCCTCCGGAAGACAGGTGAGAGGGAGCGGAGTGCCTCCAGGGTCGTGCCTGGGCGCGGGTGTTCGTCCGCCTCCACCCGTACCGGCTCGCCTCGCCGCCGAGGGACCTCCACGGGAAGAATTTCCTGCTGGAATCGCCCCTCGCGGATCGCTTCCTGGGCCCGGCGCTGACTCTCCAGGGCGAACGAGTCCTGCGCCTCCCGGGTGATCCCGTGACCCTGGGCCACGACCTCGGCGGTTTCGCCCAGGCTCACCGTCCACTCGGGAGGGAAGGCGGGATTGGGGAAGCGCCATCCCAGGACGGTGTCGGCCACCTGGGGATGTCCTCGAGGATAGGCTCGTTCGGGCTTCAGCATGGCATAGGGGGCCCGGCTCATGCTCTCCACCCCGCCGGCCAGAAAGACCGTTCCCTCGCCCGAGCCGATCGCCTGTGCCGCCGAAGCCACTGCCTGAAGGCCGGAGCCGCAGAGTCGGTTCACGGTTTGGCCCGGGACGGTGACGGGGAGGCCGGCCCGGAGGAGCGCCATGCGGGCCACGTTCCGGTTGTCTTCCCCTGCCTGATTCGTACAGCCGAAGAGGACGTCGTCCACCTCCGACGGGTCCACGGCGGTTCGCTCCAGGAGGCCCTGGATCACGTGGGCCGCCAGGTCGTCGGGCCGCACCGGCGCCAGCCCCCCACCGTGCCGGCCGATGGGGGTCCGCACCGCGTCCACGATCCACGCTTCTCGCACGACTCAGCCCAGCTCCGCCCAGACGCTATGCGTCCGGGTGTAGTGTTCCACTGGGGTCCTCAGGGTGGGGTCCGCACCGGCCCGGACCGCCCTTCCCGTGGAGGCCGGGGTCGGGTCGTTGTAGATGCAGAGGTGACGCGGTACGGAGGCGGCCATCCCCTCAGCGGCCCTTGAACTCCGCCTTCCGCTTCTCCACGTAGGCCTTAAGCCCTTCGTGGGCGTCTTCGCTGGCGAAGAGTTGGGCCTGGAGCTCCCGCTCCAGGGCAAGCCCCTGCTCCAGGGGAAGCTGGGATCCCGTCTGGACCGAGCGCTTGATGTGACCCACCGCCATGGAGGCTTTGGCGGGAGGTGTGTAGCTTCCCGCCAGCTCCAGCACCTGGGAGAGGAAGTCGTCCCGTCCGTCGGCCTCCAGGATGCGGTTCACGATCCCCAATTCGTGGGCCCGCTCGAAAGAGAACGTTTCACCGGAGATCATGAGTTCCATGGCCCGGGCCTTCCCCACGAGACGGGAGAGCCGCTGCGTGCCTCCGGTCCCGGGCAGGACTCCCAGGTTCACCTCAGGCAGCCCGATCTGGCCGCCATCCTTTCGCGCCACCAGGAGGTCGCAGGCCATGGCGATCTCCAGCCCCCCTCCCACCGTGTGGCCGTTCAGGGCGGCGATGGTGAGCTTAGGAGTGTGCTCCAGTCGCAGGAGCGTCTCATTGGCGTGGAGGCAGAAGCAGTACTTGAAGTCGGTGGTGACTTCGGACAGCATCTGGATGTTTGCACCGGCGCAGAAAAACTTCTCGCCCTCACCGGTGACCACGATGACGGAGACCCCGTCGGAGAAGCGGGCCCGGACGATGGCCTCGTCCAACTGCTTCATCATCTGATGCGTGTACGTGTTCGCCGGCGGGTCGTCCAGGGTGATCAGGCCGATCCCGTCCTTCTCCTCGTAGTGAACCAGGGTCTTGTCGATCATGGATTCGAACCTCTCCTCCATGGATGCGGGATAGAGATAGTATGAGTCTCCTTACGGCAACCGGCACCCGGCCGAACCTCCGTGTCGGGGCCGCCCTCTGAACCCCTACACGGGGAAGGAAGATCCGGACCGGGCCCTCCGGGAGCCGACGGTGCAGGGGTCAGGGCGATTGCCAGATGGACGGCGCCGAAGGGTCCGGCTGCCGGTCGGATCCGTCCACGAGGAGGGTCCGGTCCACCGGCCCATCCAGAAACCCGTTGAGAAAGACGTGGATCATCTGGTCCGCCAGCTCGTCTCCGTCCGGATCCCGATCCCTGCGGTACCAGGTGTACATCCAGTTCATCATCCCGAAAAGGCCCAGCGTCGCCACCCGCACGTCGGCGCCGTCGGGGTCCGGGCGGAGTTCCTCCAGCAGGCCGGTGACGATCCCCACGTACTCCCGCTTCAGGGCTGCCACCTCGTCGCCGTAGTCCCCGGTGAGGATGTCGGCCTCGTGGGAGAGGACCTTCATTTCCCGCATGTTCGTGAGGAAGAACCGGAGGTGGCTCCGGACCAGCAGGCGGAGGCGGGTCTCGGAAGGAAGATCCTGGGCCACAATGCTTCGGGCCCGTTCTACGATTGTCTGGAAGCAGCGCCGCTGGATGAGGAAGAGGAGCTCTTCCTTGCTGTCGAAGTAGTAGTACAGCCCCGATAGGCTGAACCCGGCTGCGGCGGAAATGTCCCGGATGCTGGCCTGATGATAGCCCTTGGCGGCGAAGACCGAGGCGGCCTCCTTCAGGATCCGGGTCAGCTTTTCGTCATACCCGGGACGCTCCTCCACGGGGGCCCTCATGGGAGATCGGGGTTGGTGCAGTCCTGCGTCCGCGAAGGTATTCCGGGCGGGAAGAGGGGTCAAGTAAACCTGAGGCGGAGACACGGGGGCCACATCTCTCCCAGGGGGCCCGAGCCCTGGGACCTCCGCCGCACGGGACGGGGTATCAGGAGCATCGACGCGGCGGAGCCGGCCCGGTTTGCGTCCCTCCTCCCTGCAGCCCTAGGTTAGACAGCGGTATGCGCACTTTGAGGAGATGCAAAGGACGACGGAGATTTACCGGGGCCGTGGCGGTTCTGGCCCTGGCCGTTCCCCTTTCCGGGTGTGACTCGGGTGACCCCCTCGCTCTCCTACTTACCGATGAGACCCGGGCCTCCATCCTGGTGGAGCAGGAGCTTCCTCACCTTCCCCTCGTAGCCCATCAGTTGGAGTTGGAGGGCGCCTTGGGGGAGGCGCTGACGCTCTGGCAGCAGTCCTCCCACGAAGACGGCGTCGGACGCTGGGCTCTCCGACACGCCGCCTACGATGCGGCCGTCCCCGTTCTGGCTGCAGAGTCGGAGGGAACGCAATGGGAGTTGGTTCGAAGGAGCCGGGACGCGGGGCTGGCTCTGGAGCCCCTCTCGGAAGCTGAGCTTCCCCAGGAGATCCGACAGGAGCTGATCTTGGCTCTGGAGCGGGGGCGCGAAGCGGATCGAGCCTGGGAGGATGACGACCGGATTCTAGCGCTGCATCTGGCGTTGGAGGCCGCTGACCGTATCCGCGACCTGACCCCGCCGGTGGTGGCGGACCGGATGGTCCGGCGAGCCGAGGCCCGGTGGGCCATGGCCTTCGAGCCGAGCGAGGGACCGGATCTCCTCGGGGTGGTGCAGGGCGACGGGGCTACGCTGCCGCTTCCGACCGGGCCGGTGGAAGCCGGATCCTCCTCCTCGGTTGACGTTTATGATGGCTCAAGCTCCGGTATCCGCTCTTCAGTGGTTCGAGGGGAACGCCTCCTCATCGGGGCTCGAGACGCCCTGGATCGGGAGGACTACCTCCGTGCCATCCGTCGTGCGCACTACGCCTACCAACTCCTTCAGGACGTCTCCCACGCACCCTGAGTCGGGGCCGGCTCCCCCGGTTACGTGACTGGAGCCGGGGACGGGCACCTTCCGAAACGCCAACGCGGAGGATCTGGGGATGGGTAGACGGCCGGTGGGATTCACTCTCATCCTGGCCGCGATTCTGGTAGCGGCGCTCCCAGGACAGGAGCCCTCCCAGGAAAACGGACTGGTCTATCGGATCCCGGTGGAGGGGGTGATCGAGCTGGGCCTGGCTCCCTTCGTGGAGCGAGGGATCCGCAGCGCTGCCGCCGATGGTGCCCAGGCCATCATCCTGGACATCGACACTCCTGGGGGGCGTGTAGATGCGGCGGAGCGCATCGCTGACGCGGTGAGCGACTCCGAGGTCCCGGTCTACGCGTACGTGAATCGGAGGGCCATCTCGGCGGGAGCCCTGATCTCCCTGGCAACCCAGAGGATCTACATGCGGCCCGGCTCGGTGATCGGAGCCGCCACTCCGGTGACGGGAGAGGGCCAGATGGCCTCGGAGAAGGTGGTCTCCGCCATGCGCAGCTCCATGCGTGCGTTGGCCGAGGCCCGAGGTCTGGATCCCCGCATCGCCGAGGCCATGGTGGATGAGGAGCTGGAGGTATCCGGGGTCGTGGAGGCCGGCCGCCTCCTCACCCTCACCACCGAGGAGGCGGTGGAGGTGGAATACGCCCGGGCGGTGGATCACTGGGACGGACTCCTGGCGGACCTGGAGCTTTCGGGGGCCCGGGTAGTGGAGATGGAGGTGAACTGGGCCGAACGGCTGGTCCGGTTCTTTTCCCACCCCATAGTCTCCCCCTTCCTTCTAACCCTGGGGTTCCTGGGACTTCTTACCGAGGTGAAGACCCCGGGGCTCGGGCTGGGGGGTGCGGTGGGGGTCGTCTGTTTGGGTCTCTTCTTCGGCTCCCACTTCATCATCG
>SKZC01000197.1 GCA_007127575.1 Gemmatimonadota bacterium | reverse complement strand
CGGCCGGGTTCCCGAACGTCGAGTGCTCCGGGGGATCTATGGAGGAGTCCTGGTTCAAGCACCTCCGCGTCCTCCGTTCTACCGGACCGGACTGGAGCCTGAGGGGTGGAAAGTGGTGAGTGCACGCCGGCCGGAGCCCCAGGAGTGGGATGACCTCCGGTTCGCGTGGGCTGCCGTCTTCGGCGTGAAGTCCAACGCCATCCTTTTGGCGAGGGACGGAGCCACGTTGGGGATCGGTGCCGGGCAGATGAGCCGCGTGGACGCCTCCAGGCTGGCGGTGGAGAAGGCTCGGGAGCAGGAGCTGGCGCTGGAGGGCGCGGCGCTGGCCTCCGACGCCTTTTTCCCGTTCAGGGACGGGGTGGACGCCGCCGCAGAGGCGGGGGTTCGGTGCATCGTCCAGCCCGGGGGGTCGGTCCGGGACGAAGAGGTGGTGGAGGCGGCGGACGAGCATGGGATCGCCATGGTCTTCACGGGTCGGAGGCTATTCCGGCATTGACCGGGAGGCGACGGAGGAGGGTCTTGGGGGGCCGGCCCCGGCTCTCCCGCAGGAGGGGTGTTCCGAACTGGTAAGGAGACGGTCTTGAAAACCGTTGCCCGCAAGGGTATGTGGGTTCGAGTCCCACCCCCTCCGTTACAGCTGGAGTGACAACGAAAGTGGATCCGTGTTGAACGGGTCGTACAGCCGGAAGCCGTGAAGGGCCGGTCGTGCGCCCGGAAGATGTGAACGCGAAGCCGTGACGAAACCCGCGAACATCCAGACCCGTGCGCCCTCCATCCAGAGGGCCCACGTGCGGCTCCAATGGACGTGGTACGCCTCCATCGTCCACGCTCTGGTCCTCGCCGTGCTGGCGGTGCGCTGGGCCACCGCGGACGACCCCAGGTGGGGCCTGATCGCGTTGGCGGTGGCAGGCGCGCTCCTGGTCCCGGTCCTGGGACGGGCCACGTACCGGGGCGACACCCTGAGCTCCCACCTCCTCCTGGCCACGGTAGTGGTGCCGCCCATCCTGGGATATTTCCGGGGATGGGATATGACGCTCCCGCTCCTGGGGCTCCTCCTGGCCGTGGTGTACTTCCTGGGCGTGAAGGGTGCCCTGGGCCTGCGAGGGCGCCGGGGCACCCGGCGGTCCTCCTCCGGACGGGAGCGAGGAAAGGGGCGTCCCCCGAAGGGGAAACGCGGACAGAAGGGGAGGAACAAGGGGGGAACCGGGAGGAGCTGACCCTACCGCACCAGCCGGAACCGACGGATGACCCAGGCGTCCAGGGGGTCCTGGGCCGATCCCAGGATGTAGTCCTCCCCGATCTCCGAGATCTTCAGCGGCTCCGGAAGCGTGACCTCCCCCATGAATCGGCCCTCCGGGTCGAAGACCCTGTAGCGCTCCGGAAACCGCTGCTCCGGCAGGACCCGGTACTCCCCCACCCACAGGTATCCCAGGGCGTCCGCATGGAGCGAGCTGAAGGCCGGCACCGACTCCGGCGCGGAAAACTCGTCCAGGATGTCCAGGGCCGACTGGGCGAACGAGGCGACCTCTCCCACTTCGTATGCCTCCAGGGAGTCCCGTTCCGCCTGCAGCCGGGTGCGGCTCAGCGGCTCCAGGGGCTCCAGGAGCCTCCAGAGCTCCGATGGACGGGCAGCCCCGCCTCCATCCATCGGGCCACCCTCCGCTTCCATAACACGGACCTCCCAGGGGACTCCGGTCCCGGCGAAAAACCGGGAGCCGTCGAAGGCCCAGGAAAAGTGAGGACCGAAGGGCCGAGGCTGGATGAGCATGAACCGGCCGCCGTCCGTCTCCACGGTGCGGCTGGCCCGTTCGCTCCCCTCGATCTCGTGAAGGATCCGGTGGGTCCCGGTCTCCGGGTCCACCAGGGCGAACCCCGCCTCGTCCCGGGTGATCTCGCCGGGGCCCAACACCCGGGGCCGACCCATCCGCACCGTCAGCTCTCCGGAAGCGATCCGGCCCAGAAGCTCAGGGCCCGGTAGGGTGGCCGGGTCGTCCAGGGTCGTCAGGCGGAGGAAGTCGCCGTCGCGTCCGAAGTAGGAGAGACGCCCCGCACCCAGGTCCAGAACCAGAAGGGTGTCGTTGCCGAGGGGGAGCCAGGAGCCGGGGGAGACGATCTCTCCAGGGCCCTCCCCGGGGCGGCCCACCTCGTGGAGGAGATCGCCCTGAGGGCTGAAGACCGCCACCCGACCAGGAGGTCTTCGGTCTCCTACCACGACGCGACCATCGGGGAAGCTACGCGGATCTCCCGCCATGGCCAGGTGCTCCTGGGGTGGCGCGGTGGCGCCCCCCAACTCCAGCTCCGGCACCGCCTCCACCTGCCAGCCATCTCCCTCGCTCCAGGCCGGGGCTGACGTCTCCACGATGCGAATTCCAGCCGAGTCCCGGACCGTCATGGCGGGGGCGTCCGACCCTCCATCGCTCCCTCCACACCCCCAGGAGAGGAGGAGGAGGGTGGCCCAGGAGAAGCGGTGCCGGCGGGACAGGGTAAGGGCGGAGTCCGGGCTGCTCCTACCCGTCCCGGCGGGAGTGGAAGGGGCGGAAGAACCCGTATCGGGTGAGGTTCGGGACCTCACCTTCCGCCCTCCCGAAATCCCAGAATCACGTCCAGAGTGCCGTCCACCGCCTCCCGGTTCACCAGGGCCGGATCGTACTCCAGGGTATCCACCACGTCCCGGGCCCGTGGGAGGAGTTGGGGGTTTCCCCCCTGAAACTCCACATTCTCCAGCTTGCCCGCGGCGGAGATGTGGAGGCGAAGTGCCACCTCGGGCCCCTCGGGATCTCCCCCCCGGAAGAGTCGACCGTTCCGGAGCCATACTCCCGAGGGAAGTTGGGGGGGTTCCTCGGCCTCGTGGGCGATGTGCGGAGAGCAGGTCTCCGGAGGCAGGATGGTGAGCTCGGGCACCCGATCGCCGGACCAGCGCAGACGCAATTGCGCTCCATCGAGAAGCTGTCCTTGCGGTCGCACGGAGCGGCGGAGCTCCCGGGCCGCCAGCTCGGCCACGGCAGGGTCGATGAGGTTGTGGTCCTGAAGGTGGGCCGTGCGAATGGCGCCGGAGACATCGTAGTTCACCCCGAGCTCCACGAAGGGCTCCGGGGCCTCCGAGCCGGCAGGGGTCTCCAGGGGTTGGGGGGGAGCCGGAGGGGGATCCAGCTCCACCACCTCCTGAAGTCGTAGGGGGACCCAGTCGAAGGCGTCCCGGCAGACCTGATCCCAGTGGGGGGTGTGGAGCGTGACGGGCTCCATGGGGGGAGCCGGCTCGCCGCGCCCCAAGCTACAGCCCGCGGCCAGCACCGAAAGGGCTGCGGCGCGCCAGAGGCTCACGCACCCTCCAGCCCGGTCCTCCGGACTCAGGAGACCACCTACGAATCTCATAGTAAGACAATGGATACCTCAGGTCGGCGCCTCCCGCAAGCCTTTCCTTTCCAGGACCCGGGCTTACGGCCAGGGGAGGGGCATGTCGATGACCCCGGTCCGGAGGGCGGGGACCGTGCCATCGTTCAGGAACCGGCTGATCTCTCGCCGGGTTCGCTCCCGGTGCGCTTCGTCCTCCGGCCCGTCGGGGTTGCCTCCCAGCCCCTGAGCCAGGAGGGCCAGCCTATGCTCCGCAATGTCCCGGACCTCTGCGGTGGCGGCCTCATCGGAAGCCAGGGTGAAGAGGCCGTCCAGGACGGCTCGCTCCGCCGCACGGGCGTAGCCTCCCTGGGTGCCGCTCCGTGGGCCGGGGGCCCCCCAGGTGGTTTCCACCAGCCCCTCCAACACCTCGTCCAGGGAGGGGAGGTCCGGATCGGCATGATGGAGGGAGACGATCCGGTGCGCCCGCTGCCGGTGGAGGAGGTTGTCCACTACCTCCTGGGCGAAGCTCCTCGCCATGGCCAGGGGATCCAGGACCGTTCCGGCGGGGGAGTCGATCCAGGGCTCCCGGGCATCGAATCCCGACGGCGTGGGAGGGATGAGCTCCACGATCCCCGGAGGGACCGCCAACTCTTCAGGGGAGAGAACCTGTAAGATCTCCTCCAGGGCGCGGCGCTGCTCGTCGGCGGGGATGGGCTGCACCGGGGTCTGGCCGTCCCCCCTCAGGGCGTAGCGGAACTCGGCCCCGCCCACATACTTCACCACCCCTTCCACCGAGTACCGGTGGTGGAGGTAGACGTGGGCCAGGCGTTGGTTCAGCCAGGCCATGGGTTCACCGGGGCGGATCGCCCGCTCGTCGAAGTGATCCAAGAGGGTCCGCCGGACCGCCGAAGTTCG
>SKZC01000488.1 GCA_007127575.1 Gemmatimonadota bacterium | reverse complement strand
CCATTTCTCCGATGTTCGTGCTCGTGCTCTCATCCACCCGCCCCGACAGGGTCAGCCCCTGCTCGGTGAGGAGGCTCTGGAGCTGGTCCCGTTCGATGGTGCGAAGCCCGTCCCGACCGGAGAACTCGGTGACCAACATGCTGGACACCGCCTTCCCGATGTGAGGTGAGTTCCCGGCATCGCTCATCATGAACCCTGCGAAGTCCAGGATGGCCACGGTAGGTGCATCGTCGTTGGCCTGCTGAGCCTCCAGGGTCGGCGCGAGAAGGTGCCCGCCCACGAAGAGGGAGAGGCACGCGGCGACCCCGAAGCTCCAGTGATGCGTTCGTCGCACGATTTCCTCCGAAGAGTCTCCCTGTGGGGCCCGGATCCGAGCCAGCCCCGGATCTGGACCCCGGGAAGTGACAAAAGTCTTTGCCCGCTCGCATGGTACGGCTTAAACTTACCAGTCGTTCCCCTTCGAAGCGAGGCTTTTTTCCCCGTTCGGAGTCGGAATGCCCCCGATCCGTCCCCGTGACGTGAGGCAACGGGGCAACAGGTATCGCCTCAGCGCATCGTATCGAACCGGCAGGGAGTCCACCGTGATCCCAACTCGTCTCCGCCCATCCCTCGCCCTCACGGCAGTGCTCCTCCTCCTGGCGGGGTGCGCCCACGGCCTCACCCGAGTCAGCCCGGAGGACATTCCGGATCTGGAAGCCGAACTGGAGGCTGCACCCGACGACCTGGACGTCCAGACCCAGTTGGGCGTGGCCTATTACCGGGCCGAGCGCTACATCGACGCCCGCACGGTCCTGGGCCGGGCGGTGGATGCCGGCGCCACCACCGGAGCCACCTTCCTCTACCTGGGCCTGGCCAACGAGGAGCTGGAAGACTGGACCGGAGCCCGTGAGGCCTACGCCCAGTATGTGGAGGTGGGCCGCTTCGACCGCCTCCGCGGGGAGCTGGAGTCCCGGTTGGCGCTGATGATCCGGAACGAAATGCAGGCCCAGGTGCGGGAGGCGCTGGAGCGGGAAGCCGAGCTGGCGGACACGCCGCCCAGTCCGGGAACCGTGGCCGTTTTCCCATTCCAGTTGGTCTCCGACCGGGAAGAGCTGGAACCCCTTCAGTATGCCCTGGCGGACATGGTCATCACGGACCTGGCTTCCGTAGGGGCGGTGACGGTGCTGGAGCGCAGCCGAATCCAAAGCCTGGTGGATGAGCTGGCTTTGACGGAGGCGGGATATACCGAGCCGGAAACGGGGGCCCGGGCCGGGCGTGTGCTCCAGGCGGAGCACGTGGTCCAAGGGGCCCTCACCACCGTGGCCGAAGACCGGCTCCGCTTCGACGCCGACGTCCTCCGCACCGAGGTGGCGGCATCGGTGGGTGAAGGCACGGGAGAGGACGCCCTGGAACAGCTCCTGGAGCTGGAGAAGGAGCTCGTCTTCCAGATCTTGGACGCCTTGGGGGTACAGATCACTCCGGCGGAGGAGGAAGCCATCCTGGACAACAGGGTGGCCAACCTGGAGGCCTTCCTGGTGTACGGCCAGGGTCTGCAAGCCCTGGATCAAGGCAACTTCCAGGAGGCGGCTCAGTTCTTCCAGCAAGCCGTGGCGTTGGATCCCGGGTTCCAGCGGGCACAGCAGCAGCAGGGGGAGGCCCAGCAGCTCGACCTGGCTCAGGGGACCCCCACCTCACAGGTGGCGGAGTCAGGCGAGGCGGAGTTGGGAGGAGCAATGATGGGAATGGAAGAAGGGATGGCCGTCCTGGAGGACGAGCTTCTGGAAATGACCAGTGAAGAGGTGGGCCCCAGCCCTGCCGGGAGCACCCTCGGGGGAGGAACCGGTTCGGGAAGCGGACAGGGGGCCGGTGAGAAGAACACGCAGCGGCAGGAAAGCACCGGGGGGGACAACGTGACCGAGGGTCGAAACGCCACCATCCGGATCCGCATTCCCCGACCGGGGGGAGGTGGCCCATGAGCCGCGCCGCTATCCTCACCGGACTCTCCGCCGCCATGCTCCTCGTCATGCCCGGCGAGGCCGACGGCCGTCAGACCACGGGAACGGCGGCGGGGACCGGCCCATACTTTCAGGGCTACAACCTGCACCAGGAATTGGGGGTGGAGTCCGCCAACCTCCTCCTCCTTCCGGCGGCTTTCGAGATCCAGGCCGGAGAGCGCACACGCCTGGACTTCTACGGCGCGTGGGCCCGGGGGCAGGTGGAGTCGGACGGGCAGGCGTTTCAGCTCAACGGGCCGGTGGACACCCGGGTTCGGGCCCGGGTCAGGGCCCTGCCCTGGGCCCTGATCACGGTGACGGCGAACCTCCCCACCGGGAAGGAGAGCCACACCACCGAGGAGGCCGTGGTCTCCTCGGCCCTGGCCACGGAGATGCTGGCCTTCCGGGAAGCGAGCTGGGGGATGGGGGCCGGCCTCACCACCGGCGTGGCCACCGCCTGGAGCGCAGGTGGGTGGGGCGTGGGGCTGGGGACCTCCTACCGGATCTCCGGCGAGTTTGAGCCCGAGGCGGATAGCGAACTGGTCTATGGACCGGGAGACGAGCTCCGACTTCGCTTTGCCCTGGACCGGAACGTGGGGGAGACGGGGAAAGTGACCCTGGGCACCACGATGCAGCGGTTCGACTCCGATGAGATCGATGGCCGGAACCTGTTCCAGGCCGGAAACCGGATCCGGTTGGACGCCGCCTACGCCTTCGGAGTGGGGCGCACCACCTGGAGCTTCTACGGCGCCAACCTTTGGCGGGAGCGAGGGGACGTGACCCTGGACGTTACGGGGCCGGGAGGGGACGTAGTAGGAGACACCACCTTCCACACCGGGACCCAGAACATCGTGGTGCTGGGGGCGAACGGCTCCGTTCCCTTGACCGGGACCTACCGGGTCCGTCCCAGCATGGAGCTCCGGGTCCAGGACCGGGAAGCCGGACCTGGATCCGGCTGGCTCGTGGGAGCCGGGGGCGACGTCCCGGTGCGGGTTCTCGGTTCCTACGACCTCTTTCCCAGGGCCGTTCTCCGGGTGGGGGAGATGGAGGGGCCCGAGGGAGTTCGCCGGAGGATCTGGGGTGGCGACCTGGGGCTGACCCTTCGGTGGCGGCCGTGATCGCCGGCCCACAGTCATGACGGAGTCCAATGCGCGTCCCAAGCGGATCGCCATCAACACCGGCGGAGGCGATGCTCCCGGCCTCAACGCCGTAATTCATTCCACGGTCCTCTCGGCCCTGAACCTGGGCTGGGAAGTGGTGGGGATCCAGAAGGGCTACGAGGGGCTCTTCTCCTCCGACGGCCTCATCCCCCTCGGCCGCTCTTCCGTCCACGATATCGCCCGGTTGGGAGGGACCATCCTGGGCACCACGAACCGGGGCAACCCCCTGGCGTGGCCGCAGCCCCAGCCCGACGGATCGGTGCGGCTCGTGGACCGGTCCGGTGAGATCGTGAAGGCGTTCCGGAAGCGGGACCTGGACGCCTTGGTGGCCATCGGTGGGGACGGATCCCTTCGCATCGCCGCCGAGCTTCACGAGAAGGGGCTACCCGTCGTGGGGGTCCCCAAGACCATCGACAACGACCTAGCCGCCACCGACATCACCTTCGGATTCCACACTGCGGTGCAGACGGCCTCGGACGCCGTGGACAAGCTCCGGGCTACGGCGCAGGCGCACGAGCGTGTGATGGTGGTGGAGGTGATGGGGCGTCACACCGGCTGGATTGCCCTCTATGCCGGGCTGGCCGGAGGTGCCGACGCCATCCTCATCCCTGAAATCCCCTACGAGCCTGAGGCGGTGGCGCAGCGGATCCGGGACCGGTACCAGGAGGGGCCTCGCTACTCCATCGTGGTGGTGGCGGAAGGAGCCCACGCACGGGGCGGAGAGCCCGTCTTCAAGGCGAAGGGGGAGCCTGGGGCCAACCCCCGATATGGAGGCATCGCCGAGGTGGTGGCCGGGTTTCTGGAGGAGGCCACGGGCTTCGAGACCCGCGCCCTCACCCTGGGACACCTCCAGCGGGGAGGGCAGCCCACGGCCTATGACCGACTTCTCTCCCTGGAGTTCGGGGCGGCGGCGGTGGACTTGATCCGGGATGGTTGTTTCGGGTGCATGGTGGCGCTCCGCTCTCCGGGAATCGAGGCCGTGCCTCTCTCTGCCGCCGTGGAGGAGGTCAAGTCCGTTCCCCTGGATGGCCAGGTGGTCCGAACGGCCCGACGCCTGGGAATCAGCTTCGGAGACTGAGCACCTCCAGGGCTCCAGGTCAGCCCCCGAAGAACTCCCGGACGTTCTCGATGG
>SKZC01000321.1 GCA_007127575.1 Gemmatimonadota bacterium | reverse complement strand
GGCCACGTGGGCCACGTCCTTGTCCCCTCGGCCGCTGAGACAGAGGACCAGCGGTCCCCGTCGGGTCAGATCCTTTCCTTCTTCCAACAAATAGGCCACGGCATGGGCCGTTTCCAGGGCCGGAATGATCCCCTCCAGTCGGGAGAGTTCGTGAAACGCCCGCAGGGCGGCCTCGTCGGTGACGGAAACGTACCGGGCCCGTCCGATCTCCTGCAAGAAGGAATGCTCGGGCCCCACACCCGGATAATCCAGGCCCGCCGACACCGAATGGGCCGGCGCCACCTGCCCCGCCTCGTCCTGGAGGAGGTAGCTCCGGGAACCATGAAGAACCCCCGGACGTCCCCGAGTGAGGGAAGCGGAGTGACGCCCGCTCTCCAAGCCCTCGCCCGCCGCCTCCACCCCGATCAGGACCACCTCCCCATCCTCCACGAACGGATGGAAGATCCCCATGGCGTTGGATCCGCCTCCCACACAGGCCAAGATGGAACCCGGCAACCGTCCCTCCGACTCCCGGAGCTGGCGACGCACCTCCTGGCCGATGACCGCCTGGAAGTCCCGAACCATCCGGGGGAACGGGGCCGGCCCCACCACAGATCCGATGATGTAGTGCGTCGTGCGCACGTGGGTGACCCAGTCCCGAATCGCCTCGTTGGTGGCGTCCTTCAAGGTCCGGGTCCCCGACTCCACCGGTTCCACCTGAGCCCCCAGAAGCTCCATCCGGTAGACGTTCAGGGCCTGCCGCTTCACATCCTCCGCACCCATGTAGATGGTGCAGTCCATATCGAAGAGGGCGCAGGCGGTGGCCGTGGCCACTCCGTGCTGGCCCGCTCCCGTCTCCGCGATGATCCGCTTCTTCCCCATCCGTCGGGCCAGAAGGGCCTGACCGATGGTGTTGTTGATCTTGTGGGCTCCCGTGTGGTTCAGGTCCTCTCGCTTCAGGTAGACGGGACCGCCCCCCACCGCCGCTTCCAGCCGACGGGCTCGGTAGAGAGGCGTGGGCCTCCCGACGTAGCTCTGCAGAAGCTCGTCCAGCTCCTCCTGAAAGGCCGGGTCCTGGCGGACTGCACGATAGGCGGCCTCCAACTCATCCAGAGCACCCATGAGGGTCTCCGGGACGTACCGTCCCCCGAAGCTCCCGAAGCGCCGCTCCTCCGCCAGGGCCTCCCGGGACCCCGCACCGTCCCCCGTCATCCGAGTCCTCCACCGCTGCGACGAACCTCCCGAACGAAGGAGCGGATCTTCTCCACGTCCTTGCGCCTCGGCTCCGCCTCGACTCCCGAGCTCACATCCACCACGTCAGGTCGTAAAGCCTCCGTGGCTGCACGAACGTTCCCGGGGCGCAGTCCTCCCGCCACCGCCAGAAGCGTTCCTTGCGGGAGCATCTCCCGAACCCGAGCACCCGCATCCCAGGCGAAGGTGCGTCCGGTTCCACCCAGTCGCTCCCGGTCCCAGGTGTCCAGGAGAACCCCGTCCACTTCCGGCCCCAACTCCTGGAGACGTTCCCGAAGCCGGGCGGGGCCACGGACCGACACGGCCACCCACACCTTCCAGGGTCCTCCTTCCCGGACGATCCGGACCAGCTCGGGACCCTCGCCTCCGTGAAGCTGTACCACCCCGGCCTCCGCCTCCTGGGCCTTGCGTATCACCTCACCGGCCTCCAGCCCCGCCACCACCAGGACCAGGGGAACTCCCGCCTCCCGACCCAGCTCACGGGCCAACTCCACCTCCACGTACCGGGGAGAGGAGGGAACGTGGACGGCGCCCACATAATGGGCTCCCGCCCGTGCGGACTCCCGGGCATCCTCCAACCGGGTCAGCCCGCAGATCTTCACCGCAGGGGGTACGGAACCCGAGGCGGAGGCACGCTCTCGCAAGGACGGTGACGGTTCAAGCATGACTCCGTGCTACACTCCCCTTCCCCGCCAGTTCAGTCACCGCCCGCATGGGGTCCTCGGATCGGAGAAGGGACTCCCCCACCAGGACCGCATCCACCCCGGCGGCGCCCAACCTTTCCACGTCCTCCCCTGAGCGGATTCCGCTCTCGGAGACCAGCACGCACTCGGGCGGGATGGAGGGGAGGAGGTCCAGTGTGACCTGAAGGGAGGTGGTGAAGGTGCGGAGGTCCCGGTTGTTCACCCCCACGATGCTCGCCCCCGACTCCAGGGCGCGGTCCAGTTCCCGGGCATCATGCACCTCCACCAGGGCCGACATCTGCAACTCCTCTGCCAAGAGCCGGAGTTCCTGCAGGGGACCGTCTTCAAGGGCTCTCACGATGAGCAGGACGGCGTCGGCCCCTGCGGCCCGAGCCTCCCAGATCTGGATGGGATGGAGGGTGAAGTCCTTCCGCAGGGCCGGCAGCCGCACCGCCTGCCGGGCTCGGTCCAGGTCCTGGAGGTCACCTCCGAAGTACTCCCGGTCCGTGAGAACTGAGAGCGCCCGGGCTCCTCCTTCCTGGTACCGCTTCGCCAAGGCGGCGGGATCCAGCCCCGGGCGGATGGGTCCGGCCCCAGGTGAACGCCGCTTCACCTCTGCGATGACGGAGACGGTCCCCCCCTCGGACAGAGCCTCGCGAAAGTCCCGAGGTGGTGGACGGTCCCGCGCCTGAGAGCGGAGCTCGTCCCCGCGCCGCTCCAGACCGGCCACCTCCTCCCGCTTCGTACGGAGGATTCGACGGAGAATATCCCCTTTCACACCCTTCCCTTGCATTTCGGTCAACCTTCGGGTATTCTTTTTTCGGTAGATGTTCGGG
Organism: Gemmatimonadota bacterium; assembly: GCA_007127575.1. Classification (GTDB taxonomy): domain Bacteria; phylum Gemmatimonadota; class Gemmatimonadetes; order Longimicrobiales; family Gaopeijiaceae; genus SKZC01. The sequence continues at coordinate 12,186 of SKZC01000321.1, read as the reverse complement.
CCACTCCACCCCGGGAGATGACGCCATGCCCCTGACCAAACGGCAAAAGGAAATCCTGGACCTGATCCAGGAGTACATCGACGCCCACGGCTACGCGCCCAGCTTCGAGGAAATCGCCGACCACTTCGGCTTTTCCTCGTTGGCCACCGTGCACGAACATCTAAGCAATCTGGAGCGGAAGGGCTACATCCGGAAGGCATACAACGAGAGCCGATCCATCGAGGTCACCCCTCGGGAGCCTACACCTGGAGGGGTGGAACTGCCCCTTCTGGGCCAGGTGGCGGCGGGGCAGCCCATCGAGGCGGTCCAGGACTCGGAAAGCGTCCTGGTTCCTCCGGACATGCTCCGGAAGGGAGGGCGAAACTACGTCCTCCGGGTCCAGGGTGACTCCATGGTCGACGAACAGATCCGAGACGGCGACTTCATCGTGGTGAACCACCGGCCCGTGGCGGAGGATGGAGAGGTGGTGGTGGCCCTGGTGGGGGGAGAATCGGCGACGGTGAAGAAGCTCTACCGGGAGCCGGGGAACCGTATCCGGCTCCAGCCCGCCAACGAGGCCATGAGCCCCATCCTGGTGGATGCCGACGAGGTGCAGATCCAAGGAGTGGTGGTCGGCGTGATTCGACGGTACTGACCTGGAGGCGAGACCATGAGGATTCCGTTCATCGTGGGCCGGGCCACCGCCCGGGCCACAGAACTGAAAGTCGTAGCGAGACGTGGGGATGAGGTGGAGGGTGGGAGGCCCTCGGTTCCATGTCCCATCCCGGGCCCCTGGGTCCTGGAAGGAGTCGTGGACGTCCGGAGCTCCGACGAATGGAGAAGGGACGGGCCCACGCCGTAGCGAGGCTACTCTCCCACCTTCCTGGATGCGGCCCGCAACCGCTGCAGGGCCTCCCAGGCGGAGCCGGATTCCACCGCTTCCTCTGCGGCCGCCACCCCCTGGGCCAGATCCGCCATCCTGCCGGAGACGAAGATGGCAGCGCCGGCGTTCAGGAGGACCGCGGTCCGAGGACCGCCCCGCTCCCGTCCCTGTAGAACCTTCTCAATGATCCGGGCATTCTCTTCGGGCTCGCCCCCGGCCAGTTCCTCCAATCGAGCCGCCGTGAGACCCACGTCCTCGGGTCGAACCTGCCAGCTTCGAATCGAGTCCCCATCCACCTCGGTGACCTGCGTGGGCCCCACGGGACTCAGCTCGTCCATGCCGGGCTCTCCGTGAACCACCAGGGCCTGGAGGTGGCCCAGCTCCTGTAGAGCCTTCGCCACCAGTTCCACCAGCGACGGATCCGCCACTCCCACCACCTGCCGGCGGGCACCGGCCGGGTTGGTGAGGGGTCCCAGGATGTTCATGATGGTGGGGATGGCCAGCTCTCGCCGCACCGGCCCCACATGTCGCATGGCCGGGTGGAGGGTGGGTGCGAACATGAAGACGATCCCCGCCTCCTCCAGGACCCCCTCCATCTCCTCCGCCGACAGGTCGATCCGGACGTCCAAGGCCTCCAGCACGTCGGCGCTACCGGAGCGGGAGGTGAAGGAGCGGTTTCCGTGCTTCGCCACCCGGACTCCGGCTCCGGCCGCCACCAGGGCTGCCGCCGTGGAGATGTTGAAGGTGCTCACCCCACCCCCGGTTCCGCAGGTATCCACCAGCTCCTCGGGCGCCCGGGCCTTCACGGGGACCATTGCCGCCCGTAGCGCCCGCACTCCGCCGGCAACCTCCCCTGGAGCCGCTCCCCGGGACCGTAGTGCGACCAACAGCGCCGCCATCTGCACCGGGCTCGCCTCCCCTTCCATGACCCTGTGGAAAGCGGCCTCAGCTTCATCCGCCGAAAGGGTGGCTCCCGAGGATGCCTTTGCGATGAGATCCTTCAGCTCCATGCGCCCCTCCCGAGGCCGGTGGACGTGGCGTGACGACGCCGGATCGTAGACGATGCCGACGGCCCGGGTCAACTGCCCGCCGAAAGCCCCGGTCCGGTGGGCCGGAGCGGGTTGGAATTCGCTTGACATCCCCCGCCGCCGATCTACCTTTCCGGCGTGGCTTCCCGGGAGGAGATCCGCCTTCAGCTCACCGTGCATTACGACGGTACCGACTTCCTGGGCTGGCAAGTCCAGCGGGAGGGGCGAACGGTGCAGGGAGAGCTGGAGGCCGCCGTGGAGCGGTTGACTCAGGCCCACCGCCGGGTGGTGGGTGCGGGTCGAACGGACCGAGGGGTCCATGCCGTGGGACAGGTGGCCGCCGTCCGCCTGCCCGCTCGCTGGACCCCCCAGGCCTTCCGCAAAGCCATGAACGCAGTGCTTCCGGGCGACGTCTGGGTGGAATCCACTCGGCGCGTTCCCCTTGCTTTTCACCCGGTGCGGCACGCGGTGGCGCGAACCTACGAGTACCGCCTGGGGTTGGAGGAGGAGAGCGCATCGCCGTTTCATCGCCCCTACTGTTGGGCCATGGACCGAAGGGTGTCGGAAGCCGCGCTGCACGCCCTCTCGCAGCAGATCGTGGGGGAACACTCGTTCCGTGCCTTCGCCAAGTCCGGCCAACCGCAACGGGGAGATCGATGCGAGGTGACGGAGGCCGGCTGGTGGCCCTGGGAGGGTCTGGGACTCCGGTTCACCATTACCGCCAACCGCTTTCTTCACCACATGGTCCGCTATCTTGTGGGAACCATGGTAGAGGCCGCCGGCGGCCGCCGGCCCATGGAGGATATCCCCTCCATGCTGGCCCCGGAGGGCCGGGTTCCGCAGACGTCTCCCCCGGCGCCTCCGGAAGGGCTCTTTCTCCGCCGAGTGGAGTACCCGCCCACCGTCCTGGACCTTCAAGAGGCGCGGGAGACCGATGCCCCGGAGGTCGCGCCACCCAGAGGCCCGGAGAGCTGAACCACCCATGAAGATCTTCCTCGACACCGCCGACCTGAACGAGATCCGACGGGCTGCATCCGCAAACCTCATCGACGGAGTCACCACGAACCCGAGCCTTCTGGCCAAGGTGGCCGGGGACGGGGACCCCAAGGATCTCTTCCTGGAGATCTGCGATTCCGTGGACGGGCCGGTAAGCGCCGAAGTCGTGGCCCTCACCGCAGACGAGATGGTGGAGGAAGGTCGGCGACTCGCCGGCCTGCACCCCAACATCGTCGTCAAAGTCCCCCTCACGGAGGACGGACTTCAGGCGTGCCGCCGGCTTCGCGACCACCAGATCCCGGTCAACGTCACCCTCTGCTTCTCCACGGCTCAGGCGGTCCTGGCCGCGAAGGCCGGGGCCACGTACATCTCCCCCTTCGTGGGGCGGCTGGACGACGCAGGTCACGAGGGGATGGACGTGGTGGCAGAGATTCGGACGGCGTACGACCGCTACGACATGGAAACCCAGATCCTGGCGGCATCCCTCCGGCATCCGCGTCACGTGCTGGAGGCGGTTCTTATCGGGGTGGACTGCGCCACCCTTCCACCCAAAGTGCTCCACCAACTGGTGAAGCACCCCCTCACCGACGCGGGGCTCGACGCCTTCCTGGCGGACTGGAAGGCTTCGGGCCAGGAGCTCTGACCGAGGGACCTATGGTCTGTGGATCCCGGCGTACCGTGCTCCCGGTAGTAGGTCTCGCCGCCATGTGTGGGGCCTTCGTCCTCTCCGCGTGCGGAGAGGTCCCCGCCGATGCAGGATCCGAACGGGTGGCCGTCTCCCAGTCACGGGTGGACGCCTCGGGATCGCAGGGACCGCCTCAGGGGCCGGGCCAGATGCTGTCCGCCCAGACTCCGTCTCAGGAGGTCGAGGCGTCTCGGCGGAACGCCATCATGGAAGCGGCGGCCCGGGTGAGTCCGTCCGTGGTCTCCATCCACGTCCTACGGACCCAGACGGTGCAGCCGCGAACTCCCTGGGAGTCGTTCTTTCTCCCGTGGGGAGCTCAACGGCGGGCCACCGGCCTGGGTTCGGGCCTCATCGTAGACGAATCGGGCCTCGTCATCACCAACGCCCACGTGGTGCAGGGCGCGGACCGCATCCTGGTCACCCTTCCCGACGGCCGGGACCTGGAGGCGCACCTCATCGGGGAGGACGGAGTCACGGACCTGGCGGTCCTCCAGGTGGAGGGGAATGGGCTCCCGGTGGCACCCCTGGGAAGCTCACGGGACCTGGCCATCGGGGAGTGGGCCGTGGCCATCGGGAATCCTTTCGGCAACCTCATCTCCAATTCCGAACCCACCGTGACAGTGGGAGTGATTTCGGCGGTGGGACGCCACATCGTTCCGGACGGGCAGGAGCGCAGCTTCCTCCTGGGCATGATTCAGACCGACGCCTCGGTGAACCCCGGAAACTCGGGGGGCCCGTTGGTCAACGCCGCTGGGGACGTGGTGGGGATCAACACCTTCATCTTCACTCGGGGAGGAGGGGCCGAGGGCCTGTCCTTCGCCATCCCCATCGACCGGGCGCTCCGGATCGCCGAGGACCTGATCCGGCACGGGGAGGTCCGTCGGGCCTGGGTGGGGGTGGATGTGGCCCCGGTGGAGGCGGATGAGTTCGGTCGCACCCGGGGGGTACGGGTGAGCCAGGTGGCCCCTCAGTCGCCGGCGGACGAGAGTGGAATCCGCCCGGGGGATCGGCTCCTGTCCGCCAATGGCCAGCGGCTCGTCACGCCCCTGGACTTCGAGGCCCTTCTCCTGGACCTCGCCGAAGGCGACGCCCTGGAGCTCCAGGTGGAAGGGAGGGCCGAGCCCCTCCGGGTGGTGGCTCAAACCCTCCCATCCCTGGTGGCGGAGCGGGTCGGGGTCGGAGAAGAGCTGGAGCTCATCACCGTCACCCCGGAAGTCCGGGCGGAGCGTGGCCTGAGAAGCGAGGCCGGAGCGCTGGTGGTCCGCATCGCCCCTCAACTCCAACGCGACCTGGGTCTCCAAGCAGGCGACGTGCTTCTCCAGATCAACAACCAGCCATTGACCAGCGCGTCAGAGGCCGCCCGGGTCCTCCAGAACCTTCCGCCCGGCCCCGTCCGGATCTACTTCGAGCGGGACCGGGGCATCGGCGTCCGCGACCGGGTCCTTCGGCCGTGAGCCGGCCTGAAGCCGGCTTTCCCTCGTCGGCGGACCCCTTCCGGGTCCAACCTCACGTGTCCCTCACTCTCCGAGCCCCTTGAGCCCCTCGTCCATGCAGAAGTACGTCCACCCCCTCTCGGAGAGATACGCCTCTCCGGACATGCAGGCCGTCTTTTCCCCCGCCCGACGCTACGGAACGTGGCGGAGGCTCTGGCTGGCGCTGGCCGAGAACCAGAAGGCGCTGGGCCTGGAGATCCCGGACGAAGCCATCCGACAGATTCGGGAAGCGCTGGACGACATCGACTTCGAGAGGGCCCGGGAGTTGGAAGCCCGGTTTCGCCACGACGTCATGGCCCACGTGCACCTCCTGGGGGAGGCGGCCCCGGCGGCCAAGGGGGTGATCCACCTGGGTGCCACCTCCGCCTACGTCACCGACAACACGGACCTGATCCTTCACCGGGATGCATTGGAGTTGATCCAGGCTCGGATCGTCCGAGTGGTTCGGGCCCTGGCCACCTTCGCCCGAGAACACCGGGACCTGGCAACCCTTGGATTCACCCATTTTCAGCCGGCACAGCCCACGACAGTGGGACGACGGGCCGCGCTCTGGATCCAGGACTTCCTCCTGGACCTGGAGGACGTGGAGTTTCGGCTGGACACCCTCCGGTTCCGGGGAGCCCGAGGGACCACCGGCACCCAGGCTTCCTTCCTCCAGCTCTTCGACGGAGACGGGGAGAAGGTGGAGAAACTGGACCGGGGGGTGGCCGACACCATGGGCTTCCTGGATCGATTCGGGGTCACGGGCCAGACGTACCCTCGGAAGGTGGACGCCACCCTTCTGGGTACCCTCTCGGGGGTGGCCATCTCCGCGTCCAAATTCGGCCACGACCTTCGACTCCTGGCACACCTCCGGGAGGTGGAGGAGCCCTTCGAGGACGAGCAGATCGGCTCCTCCGCCATGCCCTACAAGCGAAACCCCATGCGGGCGGAACGGATCTGCGGCCTGGCCCGGCACGTCATCACCCTCTATCAGGACCCAGCCGTGACGGCGGCCACCCAGTGGATGGAGAGGACCCTGGATGACTCGGCGAACCGAAGGGTTTCCATCCCCGACGCCTACCTTGCCCTGGATGGAGTCCTGGTCCTGGTGGAGAACGTGGCCCGGGACCTCGTGGTACATCCCAAGGTGGTGGCCCAGAACCTCCGCCGAGAACTCCCGTTCATGGCCACCGAGTCCATCCTCATGGAAGCCGTGGGAAGGGGGATGGCAGGTGGCGACGAGGGCCGGGGGGATCGGCAGGAGCTCCACGAGCGGATCCGGCGACACTCCTTCGCAGCCGTCCGGCGCCTGAAGGAGGAGGGAGGAGAGAACGACCTTCTGGACCGGATCGCGAAGGACCCCGCCTTCGGGATGGAGCGGTCCGAGCTGGAGTCGCTGGTGGACCCGGAGCGATTCGTGGGCCGGGCCCGGGAGCAGGTGGACCGATTTCTTTCGGAGTGGGTGGAGCCGGCCCTGGCCCGACATCCCGACGAGGATGGCGACCTCCTGGGAGACCCGGATGTCCGCGTCTGAGCCGGCACCGAGTCCTCCACGGGGAGATCTCCCCTTTCCCCTGATCCGGAAGGGAAAGGTGCGGGAGCTCTACGACGTGGGAGATGACCTCCTCCTCCTGGTGGCCTCGGACCGGGTAAGTGCCTTCGACGTGGTCCTCCCCCAACCCATCCCAGGGAAGGGCCAGGTCCTCACCCTCCTCACGGCCTGGTGGCTCCAACGCTTTCAAGGCCAGGTACCGCACCACCTGGTGGCGGTTCGGCCCGACGAGGTGGAGGCTCGAGTGCCGGAGCTCGCCTCCCATCGGGACCGATGGGCCCGACGAGGGATGCTGGTGCGGAAGACGACTCCACTTCCTGTGGAGTGCGTGGTCCGGGGTTATCTGGCCGGATCGGCCTGGAAGGAGTACCGGAAGTCGGGAACGCTGGCCGGAGAGCCGCTTCCTCCGGACCTGGAGGAGAGCGGGCCCCTTCCCTCCCCCCTCTTCTCTCCCGCCACGAAGGCCACGGAGGGCCACGACGAGAACATCCCCTTCCAGGGGGTGGTGGACCGGGTGGGTCGGAGCCGGGCGGCGAGACTCCGGGACACCTCCCTCCAGCTCTACGCTCGAGGAGCCCAGGTGGCTGCGGAGCGCGGCCTCCTCCTGGCTGACACCAAGTTCGAGTTCGGAGTGGACGCCGCCGGAGAGCTGCGACTCATCGACGAGGTCCTCACCCCGGATTCCTCCCGGTACTGGCCAGCGGACCGGTACGCCCCCGGAGGGCCTCAACCGTCCCTGGACAAACAACCTATCCGGGACTACCTGGACGACCTTGAGGACTGGCCCAAGGAACCGCCTCCCCCGGACCTTCCGCCGGAGGTGGTCCAGGCGGCGGAGGAACGCTACCGGGAGGTCTTCCGACGCCTCACAGGATGGGAGCTGGAGGCCTATCCCCTTCCGTCCATGGACGAGGGGCCGGGCCCATGAAACTACCCGGCCGAGCCCCCAAGAGGCCCTCGACTGAGGGGAGACGTAGAGGCCTGCAGCGGGGGATCATCATCCTGCCCTCGGCCTTTACCCTGGCCAACCTGTTTTTCGGGGTCTACGCCCTGGTGGCCGCTTCACGAGGAGATCTCATCTGGGCGGCTTGGTTCATCGTCTTCGCCGCGGTGCTGGACATGCTGGACGGCCGGATCGCCCGGTTCACCCGGACGGGCTCCAACTTCGGCGCGGAGCTGGATTCGCTGGTGGACGCCATCAGCTTCGGAGTGGCGCCCGGCTTCATCGCCTACCAGATCTACTTTCACGACTCCGCGTGGGGCTGGGTCCTCTCCTTCCTCTACATCACCGCCGTGGTCACCCGGCTGGCCCGCTTCAACGTGGAGCAAGGGGGAGAGGCGAAACGGTACTTCCACGGACTCCCCTCCCCTACCGCCGGGATGCTCCTGGCGACCTTCTACCCGTTCAGCCAGACAGCCCTCTTTCAGAGCTATCTGGGCGGGTTCGGAGGTCCGCAGACGGCGGGGATCCTCATCGTCCTCCTCTCGGCCCTCATGCTGAGCCACGTCCCGTATCCCCTGGTCCCCAAGGTGGAGATCCGCAGCCTCCGAGGCGGCCTGCTCCTCTCCACCATGGCCGGCTGCGCCGTGGCCGCCCTTGCCTGGCCCCGCCATTTTATCTTTCCCTTTCTCCTCACCTACACGGCCCTGGGGCTCGTTCGCTCCGTGCTCCTCGGCCTTCTGGAACGGCTCCCCGACCGGGACCCGCTCCTGGACGAGGACGAGGACGAGAGTGGGGCGGAGATCCGGGAGCTGGACTACGGAGCGCTGGCTCCGGACCGATACCGAAGCATGGGGGTGGGGGAGGATGAGGCGGACGAAGACCCCTCGGAAGACGCTTCCGGGGACACGGGACCATCGAGAGAAAGCGAACAGGAGGAGCGCGCGTGAGCCGTCATAGAGTGGAGGTCCTCATCCGGCCCCGGCCGGGGCTTTTGGATCCGGAGGGGAAGGCCATCCACCACGCCCTGGCGTCGCTGGGCTTCCAGGGGGTGGAAGAGGTGAGGGGGGGGAAGTCCGTGAGCCTGGAGGTGGAGGCGAAGGACCCGGCGGAGGCCCGGGAGCGGGCCGAGGAGATGTGCCGGAAGCTCCTGGCGAACCCGGTGATGGAGGACTACGAGATCCAGATGGCGGGAGACGACGTGCCGGAGGGAGCATGAAGATCTCCGTCATCACGTTTCCGGGGTCCAACTGCGACTACGACTGCTACAAGGCCCTCCGGGACGTGGTGGGAGTGGACGCCGAGTTCCGTTGGCACAAAGACCGGGAGCTGGGAGGCGCGGACGCCGTCATTCTTCCCGGAGGCTTCTCATACGGAGACTATCTCCGAGCCGGCTCCATCGCCCGATTCAGCCCCATCATGGAGAAGGTGGTGGAGTTCGCGGCGGACGGAGGCCCCGTCCTGGGCATCTGCAACGGCTTCCAAATCCTCTGCGAAGCGGGACTCTTGCCGGGAGCCCTCCTGCGGAATGAGGGGCTCACCTTTCAGAGCCACGACGTCCACCTCCGGGTGGAGAACGCCGAGACCCTCTTCACCTCGGGCTACCAGAAGGGACAGGTCCTCCGGATGCCCATCGCCCACGGGGAGGGCAACTATCACGCCGACACCGAGACCCTCTCCCGGCTGGAAGGCGATGGGCGCATCGTCTTCCGGTACGTGAACGCGGAGGGTGAGACCACCCCATGGGCGAACCCCAACGGCTCGGCCCACCACATCGCCGGGATCCTGAACGAACCCGGGAACGTGCTGGGGATGATGCCTCACCCCGAGCGTGCGGTGGAGGAGATCCTGGGGTCCACCGACGGACTGGGGATCTTCACATCACTGGTGGAGCACCTGTCCGCCACGGCCCCGGCGCCTTCATGAAGAGGCGGGAGACGGTAGAGGCAGACCAGCAGGCACCTCGACATACGGAGCAAGGGACGTGAGGCACCAAGAGCGGAGCGGAGCGGAGGGAGCGGGCCCGGCCACCGGGACTGAAACGGGGAGAGGGGAGGCCCCCGAGCCCCGCCCCGGGGACCCGGAGATCACCCCGGAGGTGGTGGACGAGCACGGCCTTTCCCCCGACGAGTACGATCGGGTGGTGGAGATCCTGGGTCGGACCCCCACCTTCACGGAATTGGGGGTGTTTTCGGCCATGTGGTCGGAGCATTGCGGGTACAAGAACTCCAAGCGCCTCCTCCGACTCCTCCCCACGGAGGCGCCGTGGGTGATTCAGGGTCCGGGGGAGAACGCCGGTGTCATCGACATCGGCGAGGGCCTGGCCCTGGCCTTCAAGATCGAATCGCACAACCATCCTTCCGCCGTAGAACCCTATCAGGGAGCGGCCACGGGGGTGGGCGGGATCCTCCGAGACGTCTTCACCATGGGGGCCCGCCCCGTGGCCGTCCTGAACTCTCTCCGTTTTGGGGACCTGGACAGCGGGCGGGTCCGGTATCTCTTCGCCGGCGTGGTGAAGGGGATCGGGGACTACGGCAACTGCGTGGGGATCCCCAACATCGGAGGCGAGGTCCACTTCGACCGAGGCTATGAGGGGAACCCCCTGGTGAACGCCATGTGCCTGGGGCTCATGAAGCGGGAGGATCTGATCCGCGGGGAGGCCGAAGGGGTGGGCAACGTCCTCATGGCCGTGGGCGCCCGAACGGGGCGGGATGGGATCCACGGAGCCACCTTCGCCTCGGAGGAGCTTTCCGAGGACTCGGAGGCGAGCCGACCCCAGGTTCAGGTGGGTGACCCCTTCACCGAGAAGCTCCTCCTGGAGGCCTCCCTGGAGCTCATTCGGTCGGGACACATCGTGGGAATCCAGGACATGGGGGCCGCGGGGCTCACCTCATCAGCCTCGGAGATGGCAGGCCGGTCGGGAAGCGGGGTGGAGCTGGACACGGCCCGGGTCCCGGTCCGGGAGCCGGGGATGACCCCGTACGAGATCCTCCTCTCCGAATCCCAGGAGCGGATGCTCGTGGTGGCGAAGAAGGGGCGGGAGCCCCAGGTCCGGGAGATCCTGGAGCGCTGGGAACTGGAGGCGAAAGCCATCGGAGCCGTCACCGACGACGGAGCCTTCCGGGTCCTGGAGGAGGGTCGAGTGGTGGCGGACATCCCCGCCCTCCCCCTCACCGAAGGTTGCCCCACCTACGAACGAGAGGGGGTGGAGAGCCCGGAGGTGATCGGGCTCAGAGAAACGGACCTTACGCCGTACGTGGACAAGGAAACCGACCTGGAAGAGGCGTTTCTGGAACTCCTCTCTTCGCCCAACATCGGATCCAAACGCTGGATCTATGAACAGTACGACACCACGGTCCGGACCCAGACCGTGGTCCGGCCTGGAGGAAGCGCCGGCGTCATCCGGGTCCGGGGCACGCGGAAGGGGATCGCGGCCACCACGGACTGCAACGGTCGCTACACCTACCTCTCCCCTCGCCGGGGAGCCATGATCGCCGTGGCCGAAGCGGCCCGGAACCTGGTGTGCGTAGGGGCCCTTCCCACCGCAGTGACGAACAACCTGAACTTCGGCAACCCGCTGAAGCCGGAGATATACTTCCAGCTTCGGGAAGCCGTTCTGGGGATGGCGGAGGCCTGTCGGCTCTTCGAGACCCCCGTGACCGGAGGGAACGTCTCCCTCTACAACGAGACGAACGGCAAGGCCGTCTACCCCACCCCCGTGGTGGGGATGGTAGGGGTCCTGGAGGACATCCACCGGGTCACCACCCACCATTTCCAGGAGGAAGGCGACGTCATCGTCCTGCTGGGGGGGGAGACCCATGGCGCACTGGGAGGCTCGGAGTGGCTCTACGTCCGCCACGGGCAGGTGGCGGGAGACCCACCGGAGGTGGACCTCCTGGAGGAACGTCGACTCCAGCACGGGGTCCTGGCCCTCATCGAGCGGGGGATCGTGCGCTCCGCCCTGGACTGCTCCGAGGGAGGCCTGGCCTGCGCCCTGGCCACAGCCGCCGTGGGAGAAGGAGAAGCGCCGTTGGGTGTAGACGCGGAGGTGGAGGGGAAGGCGGGGCCTGTGGGACTTCTCTTCGGAGAGGACCAGGGGCGGGTGTTGGTTTCCTGCCGGCCAGGAGACGAAGGAGAACTCCACCGCATGGCCAAGAACCATGGGATCGCCGCTCGGAGGCTGGGCACGGTAGGCGGGCCCAGGGGTATGTTTACCGTCCGCGCAGGGACGGCGGCCACGGCAGACTCCATACGCGTCCCCGTGGACGAAGTCGCGCAGGTCTTTTTCGACGCCATCCCCCACCGGATGAAGGTGGTGGAGGCAAGCCGTCCTTCCTCCGCATCCACATGAGGTCCATGGTGTCCCACCATCCGCAGGACATCCCGTCCGCCGACCTGGACGACCGGCCCCAGCACGAGTGCGGCGTATTCGCCGTCACCGGAGTGGAGAAGGCCGCCGAGCTCGCCTTCCTGGGGCTCTACGCCCTTCAGCACCGGGGACAGGAGTCGGGGGGGATCTGCGCTGTAGACGCCGACGGCACGGCCCGGGTACGAAAGGGGCTGGGGCTGGTGGCGGACATCTTCAGCGCCGACGACCTGAACCAACTTCCCGGGGACACGGCACTGGGCCATGTCCGCTACTCCACCG
>SKZC01000442.1 GCA_007127575.1 Gemmatimonadota bacterium | reverse complement strand
TGGGCGCTGCGCCGGAATCGTCGGAGTCCCCGTCGGTCCAGCCCTTGCACCTCCTCCCCCCGAAATCGCACCGAGCCCGCCGATGGCTCCTGAAGCCGAAGAAGCACCTGACCGAGAGTCGTTTTTCCGGACCCTGACTCGCCCACCAAACCCAAGGTCTCACCTGGGAGGAGCTCCAGATCAACGCCCTGCAGCGCCGGGACCACCCGCCGCCGACCCGGGAGAAAGCCGACGTTCACCGTAAACTCCTTCACCAGCCCTCGGGCTTCCAGGATGGGGCGGGTCTCGGCCTCCCCCTCACCTGAGTGGGCCTTTGGGCGGATGGACGCAACGCCCTTCTCCGGTCCTCCCCGGAGATTCCTCCCGTCTCGATCCAGCTTGGGCATGGCTCCTACGAGCCGCTGGGTGTAGGGATGGGCCGGGCGTCGAAGGACCTCGCCGGTGGACCCTTCCTCGAGGATGCGCCCCGCGTTCATCACCAGGATCCGCTCGCAGACCTGGAACACCACCCCCAGGTCATGCGTGATGAGGAGGAGGGCCATCCCCCGCTCCCCTCGGAGTCGGTCCAGGAGCTCCAGGAGTTGCGCCTGGATGGTGACGTCCAGTGCCGTGGTCGGTTCGTCAGCCACCAGTAGGCTCGGATTGCAGGCCAGGGCCATGGCCATCACGACCCTCTGCCGCATCCCCCCTGAGAGCTGATGTGGGTAGGCGTGAACCCGGTCCTGGGGATCCCCGATCCCCACCTCATCCAGAAGCTCCACGGCCCGCTTTCGCGCTGCCCGACCGGAGAGCCCTTCATGAAGCGACACCGCCTCACCGATCTGAGCTCCCACGGGATACACGGGATTCAGCGACGTCATGGGTTCCTGGAAGACCATCCCGATCTCCCTGCCCTGGACCCGTCGGAGGCGCCGGGGGGAAAGGGCGGTGAGCTCAGCTCCCCGAAGACGAATGGAAGTGGGCTCGTCCATCACGGCGCCGGGGGAAGGGAGGAGACCGGCCACAGCCAGGGCCGTGGCGGTCTTCCCGGAGCCCGACTCCCCCACCAGACCCACCGCTTCGCCTTCCTGGAGCTGGAAGGAGACGCCCCGGACGGCGGCCACCTCCCCCTCCGGCCCACGGAACCGAACGCCGAGATTCCGAACCTCTACAAGAGGGGGAGCCACCTCGCTCATCCACCGCCCCGGAGGCGAGGATCCAGTGCGTCCCGGAACCCGTCCCCCGCCAGATTGAACGAGAGCACCACCAGGACGATGGCGAGACCGGGAAAGGTTGCCAACCACCAGGCTCCGAGAAGATGATTTCGCCCATCGGCGACCATCCCGCCCCACGACGGAGTGGGGGGCTGCACGCCCAGCCCCAGGAAGGAGAGCCCGGCTTCCAGGATGACGGTATCTCCAATGCCCAACGTGGCGGCCACGATGGCGGGAGGGAGCGCGTTGGGAAGGATGTGTCGGAGCATGAGGCGCAGATCGGAATAGCCCAGACCCCGTCCGGCCAGGACGAACTCTCTCTCCCGGAGCCCCAGCACCTCACCTCGCACGATGCGGGCGGAGGCCGGCCACTGAGTGAGCCCGAGAACCAGGACGATGATCTCGATGGAAGGTTGGAAGAGGGCGATGACGGCGATGAGGAGAACGAGACGGGGAAAGGCGATGACCACATCCACAAGGCGCATCACGGCACCGTCCACCCATCCGCCGTAGAAGCCGGCCACTGTTCCCAGCAGGACCCCAATGGAGATGCTGATGGCCACGGCGACGAGGCCGATTCCCAGGGACACCCGGGCACCATAGACGAGGCGGGAGAAGACGTCCCGGGCGAATTGATCCGTACCCAACAGGTGGGCGGTGGAGGGAGGCTCCAGGCGCCCCTGAATCAGGTCCCCCTGGAGCGTCGGGTCGTACGGCGCCACCAACGGGGCCAGGAGCGCGATCAGCCCGACTCCTCCGGCCGCCCAGATCCCCACCACGGCCATCCGGTTTCTACGGAGCCCTCGAAACCTCCAGCGTCGACGTGTCGATACCGCACCTTCCGGCTCGCCCCGTCCACGGATGGACCACCACCAGATGCCTGCCAGGATGGCGACCAACGCCACAACGGAGAGCCTCTCGTCCGGCGACCCGCTCATGAGGAAGGGAGGGATCCGGTCCCACCGGACCACGGCCAGGGTGAGGAGTGAGACCCAGAGGGTCAGTGCGGTGGCTCCCGAAAGGAACCGGCCCGAGGCCAGTGACACCGCCCCAGGGGCCAGTGCGGAGACGAATCGGCCCGCTGGGTCAGTCATACCGGATCCTGGGATCCACCACCGCGTAGAGAAGGTCCGCCACCAGGTTCCCCACCACCACCATCAGCGCAAAGAGAAAGGTCCCTGCCATGACCACCGGGTAGTCGCGCTGGGCGATGGCATCCACCACCAGCTTTCCCATGCCGGGCCAGGCGAAGACCGCCTCCACGAAGACGGTTCCGGAGAAGAGGAGCGGCAGGTACAGCCCCAGGAGGGTCACCACGGGGATCAAAGCGTTCCGCAGGGCGTGCTTCAGGATCACGCGAGCCTCGGAAAGCCCCTTGGCTCGAGCCGAGCGGATGTAGTCCTGACGGATCACTTCCAACATGCTACCTCGGGTGTACCGCGCGATCCCTCCAGCCAGGATCAGGGTGAGGGCGACGGTGGGAAGGACGAGGTGCTGAGCTCGGTCCTTCACCTGCTCCCACGGGGAAAGCAGGTGGTGGTCCACGCTCACCATTCCCGAGGCAGGAAAGTGGATGGGCCAGCCCCATACGTTGCGGGCGTAGACGCTGAAGACCAGGATCAGCATCAAGGCCAGCCAAAAGGACGGCATGGAGTAGAAGAAAAGGGACGTGACGCTCAGGGAGGAATCGGTCCAGGAATTGTGCCGTACGGCCTGAACGACCCCGACGGCCATTCCCAGCAGGAAGCCCAGGAAGAGTGCCGATCCGGAGAGGAC
Organism: Gemmatimonadota bacterium; assembly: GCA_007127575.1. Taxonomy (GTDB): domain Bacteria; phylum Gemmatimonadota; class Gemmatimonadetes; order Longimicrobiales; family Gaopeijiaceae; genus SKZC01. The sequence goes on along the minus strand of SKZC01000442.1, from coordinate 1,342 downwards.
CAGGGTATTGGGGAGGGCTTCTCCGATGACCTCCGACACGGGACGGCCGCGAGCCAGGGAGTGGCCGAAGTCCCCCTGGAACATGGAGCCCATCCACTGGACGTATCTCAGGTGGAGGGGCTCGTCCAGCCCCATCTGTGTCCGGATCTGCTCCAACGCTTCCGGCGAGACCCCCGGCGCCGTGTACCGGGCCACCGGGTCACCGGGGGCTGTGTTCAGGACGAAAAAAACGACGGTGGCGATCCCGAGAACCAGCGGGATCAGGACCAGGCACCGTCTCACCAGGTACCGAAGCACCGCCACCCCCTGCAGCCCCGTTTCATGGGGGGATCATCACTCCCGCCGGGCCACCCTGGGAGCGCCCCTTCGTTCATCCTCCGGGATCCACCACTGGGCGATGCTCACCCACTCCCCTCGCGGATCCATGTCCACGTCCCGGAGCCTCCGGTTCAGGCCTGCCGCCCGATCCCGGAAGTAGAAGTACGTGAAGGGCTGAAGATCCATCACTCGTTGTTGATACTGGTCCCACAAGGGCAGCGCCTGCTCCCGATCCAGAACCAACTGTAGCGTGTCCAGGAGCTGGTCCAGCTCAGCATCTTCCAGCCCGGCCCACCCGTAGGGAGCCTCCCGACTGCTGGAGTGGAAGAGGGAGGAGTCATCCACTCTGAAGCCGGAGACCCAGGCCAGGACCACCCCGTCGAAGTCCCGACGGTCCGGATCGGTGATCCGCTCCACCAGGGAGGCCCACTCCACGGCTTCTGGACGAACGGAGATCCCCACCTCCCCAAGCTGGGCCTGCATGATCTCAGCGATCTCCTGTCTCTGCTGATTCCCCACGTTGTAGGTGATGGTGATCTCCAGGCGGATCCCATCCGGCCCCTCCCGGACCCCATCTCCGCTCACATCCGTCCAGCCGGCCTCCTCCAAGAGCCGCTCCGCTTCAGCGGGATCGTACGCCAGGGAGTCCACGAGGCCCGGATCGTGGGCCCAGTGAAAGGGGGGGACCCCGGAATTCGCCACCGAGCCCCTCTCTCCCAGGATCGCCTCCACGATCCGGGCCCGATCCGTAGCCAGGGTAATGGCCCTTCGAACCCGGGCGTCCGCCAACTGAGGTCGTCGGGTATTCCATGCCACGAAGGCGTAGTCCCGGAAGGGGAAGGTCAGGAGCTCCAGGTGGTCCTCGCCCTCGATCCGAGGAAACTGATCGGTGGTGGGCTGCAGGTACACATCCACCCCCTCGGTGAGTAGCTCGGCCAGCAGGGTGGATGGCTCGGGGATCACCCGGTAGACGTACCGGTCCAGGTACGGTGCCCCCCCCAGGTCCTGCGGAAAGGAAGGGCTT
>SKZC01000054.1 GCA_007127575.1 Gemmatimonadota bacterium | reverse complement strand
GACCGACGGAAAGACTCCACGTACGCCTCATTCATGGGCCCCCGTCCCTTCCAACGCTGGAAGACTTCATCCCAGGTGATTTCTCCCTCCTGGAAGAGCCACTCCTTCGCCTCCGGGTCGTAGCGGCATGGGAAGGGATAATCCAGGACGTACCGGTCCGACTCGGGGTCGTGATGGGCCGGGACCTCCACTCCGATGGACTCGCAAAGGGGCACGGCGGTGGCCAGCCAGGTCTGACGGAGCTGGTCGTTGGTCTTGCCCTTCAGCTTGTAGTCCAACTGTCCCGAGTGCCGCTTCAGCTCGTCGGGGAGCCCGAACCACTCCACCGTCATGGGGAACATCCAGTCCACCGCTCGCTGGAGCATCTCCTTGGCCTCCCCCCCCGCCTTGGAGAGTCTCCGCATCCAGACCTCTCCGTGTCGGAGGTGAAAGGTTTCCTCCATGTCGATCTTTACCAGCGCTCGCTTCAGGGGCCCGTAGGACGTGTTCCGGTGAACGTCGGAGAGGAGGGTGATGCCGGCCCGGTCGTAGAAGCCGTTGGCCACCACGAGCTCTGCCCAGTTTTCCAGGGGCTGGTCAAAGCCGTAGGGGTGCTTGAAGTCCCGGGGCTCTCGGCGATACACCAGCTCGTCCTTGGATACGCCCAGATCCTCCAGCAGCCGGTAGGCGATGTTGGCGTGGGCCAGCTCGTCCTGAATGATGGCGTGGGCGCTCACCTGCGTATTCGTGGAGGGGGCGTGTCGAGCGGCCATCCAGTAGGCGGGAGCGCTGATGAGTTCCGTGTCGGCCTGGACCGTGAGCTGAACCACCAACGACTTCCGGTACCCCTCCGTCATCTCCTCCGGCGATTCCACGATGAAGCCGTCGTGAACTTTGGCCTTCAGTTCATCTTCCGTGAACGGGGGCATACCTGCTCCTGGCCGAGAATCTATGGAACGGTCCAATTCCGGTGGTGAGCCGGCGGCTGGGCCAAAGCGATTCCAAACTCAGGGCCTCAAAGACCCAGTGACGAGCGGATAAGTGGACTGATGCGCTCCGGGGTCCACGGGGGGTCGAAGGTAAGCTGCACCTTCGCGGTCTCCACCCCATCCACCCCCAGGATGGCGGCCTCCGCGTTCTCCACGATCTGATCCGCTACCGGACACATGGGCGAAGTGAGGGAGATCCGCGTATCCACGTGGGCTCCCTGCACATCGATGTCATATACCAGCCCCAGCACCACCAGATTCAGACCCAGCTCGGGGTCCTTCACGGTCTTCAGGGCCTCCTGAACGTCCTTTTCGGTGACGGCCATGGCGACTCAACTCCCTCCCGATGAATCGGGCGGATGGATTCCGCCCGAGGCTCACTCAACACTTCCGCAGTAACGTGATGGAGGTCTCCACGCCGGGTCGGGCCCGCTCCACCGCTCGATGGAGCGTACCCACCACGTCCTCAGCCGACTGGTGTTGGAGGCGCCGTATCAGGTCCCCCGCTCCCCGCACCAGTCCCTCTGAGCCCGACGAGAATACGGCTACCGACTCGCCCACCTGCAGCGTCAGCTCCCGGGTTCCGTAGCGAAACTCGGGGAGCACCCCAAGGGGCGGGCCGGATGAGGGCAGGAGGTCCACGCCCCCTCCCTCGGGAAGCTGCACCCCGGGAATCTTTCCGGCGGCGGCCCAGTGGACCGCACTCCCGCCCACCTGAAGGAGTCCGCACGCCACGGACTGATGGACGCCTTCCACCGCTCCGTCCACGAGGGCGTCGTTCACCAGCCCCAGGAGCCGACCCGGCGCCGACCCGGACTCGGAAAAGGCGCGTAGGAGGGAGCGGGTCAGGGCCAAGGTGTGCGCAGGCGGGAAGTCCCGGCCTTCCACCTCCAGAACAGCGAGCAGCTTCGCCTCACCATCCAAGTCCACCAGGTCCCAGACGGTGGCACCCACGGCTCCTTCGATCCGGGGCGTCCCCGCCGCAAATTCGTAACCCTCGATGGCTGGGACGTTCCGGGGAAGGAGGCCTCGCTGGAGGAGCCGATTGAAGTCCCGGACCCCGTCGCCTGCGGAGGCCTGATTCTGCCGGGCGGTGAACCGTACGTCCAGGGCCCGGAGCGCCTTGGAGAGGGACACCAGCATTCCGAACGCGGCACTGTCCGGGTCCAGGAAGGACCGGAAGGACTCCCGGTCCAGCACCAGGAGCCGGGCGGTCTCCACCAAGCGGGCGGAGGCGGACCGGGGAGCGTCGTCCAGGAGCGCCATTTCACCGAAGGCCTCCCCCTGGCGGCGAACCGCCAGCTTCTCCACCGTGCCCCCCCGACCCGCGCGGGAAATCTCCACCGCCCCTTCCACCACCACGAAGAAGCGGTCTCCTTCGTCTCCCTCCTGGAAGAGGACCTCGCCGGCCTCTCCCGTGACCTCCTCCATTTCCGCTGCCAACTCCTGCAGATCCTCCGGGGCGAGTCCCTCGAAAAGGGGCACCCGCCTGAGAAGCGTGGTCGCTTGATCCAGGGACTCCATCCGTGCCCTCTCCCGTTCCCGTGTCGTTCCGACACCCTCGACGCTCCCTCCCCCGTGCTTCCCTTTCCGGGGAGGCCGGACCAATCTACCCCGGCCGCCCTCCCGTACACCAGGCGGCGCCCCTCGCAGAGATTCCCGGGGACGGGTTACATTCCCCACTCTGGAATTCGGACCGGCGGGTCCGGCAGGGTCCGAACACACTTCGGAACGGGGCGCCATGAACCGGGAGGGGGTGCTCGAGTGAAGGGGAGCTCGGAGAGCATGATCACCGGCGTGGATAGTCGGGAAACGGGGGAGGGGGCGCGCACCGTCCTTCGCTGTTGGGGGGCCCGAGGCTCCATCCCCAGTCCCGGTGGGAATACGGCGCGATTCGGCGGGAACACCTCGTGCGTGGAGCTGGTGGTGCGGGGGCGGAGGCTCATCCTGGACGCGGGCTCCGGCCTCCGGCTCCTGGGCGAGCGTCTCATGGAACAGGAGGCGCCTGTCCGCGCCGACATCTTCGTGACCCACTTCCACTGGGATCACATCCAGGGGTTTCCCTTCTTCCCCCCCCTCTACGATCCCACCTCCCGGATCCGGATCTTCGGCCCACCCCAGGATGGAGTGGATATCCGAACTCTCTTCGCGGGCCAGATGGGCCCCATCTACTTTCCGGTGCCCTTCGACGCCGTGGCGGCCCATCTGGACTTCGTTCCGGTGGGATCCGAGCCCTGGGAGGAGGACGGGATTCGGGTCCGATCCTTTCGGGTCCGACACCCCTCCACCACGGTAGGGTACCGGATCGAATGGGACTCCCACTCGGTATCCTACGTGCCGGACAACGAGTTGGTGGGCGGGAGCTATCCCGTGGACTCGGATTGGCGGGAGCGGTTCGTCGACTTCGTGAAGGGGAGCGATTTGCTCCTGCACGACGCCATGTTCCCGGAGGAGGAGTATCCGCGTCGGGAAGGATGGGGTCACTCCACGCCGGAACAGTCGTTGGAGTTGGCTCGGGAGGCCGGGGTTCAGCGGCTCCTCCTCTTCCATCACTCGCCGGAGCTATCGGACCAGGAGTTGGACCGGACCGTGAACCGCCTTCAGCAGGAAGCGGCGACCCGAAGTCCCGAAGTGTATGTGGACGCCGCGTCGGAAGGAGTGGACATCGTCATCGAGGAGGTCTGACGTGAAGCGACGCACCCTCTCTACCACCAGCTTCGTGGCCCTGGTCGCCCTCATGGGCCTGGCGTGGATGGAAGGAAGCGCTCGGGACGCCCCCGTCCAACCCGAGAAGTGGGCCGTCATCATCGGGGTGAGCGAGTACATGAACCTGGACGAAGACGGCCAACTCCCCGGGGCGGTTCCCGACGCCCGGGCCCTCCGGGACGTCCTGGTGGCCCGCTGGGGCTTCCCGGAGGACCATGTGCTCCTCCTTCTGGATCGAGACGCCACCAGGGAGGGGATTCGCTCCGCTCTTGCGGAGTGGCTGCCCGACCGAGCCGGTGCCGAGGACGAGGTGGTGGTCTACTTCGCAGGGCACGGTTCTCAGATATGGGTGGACGACGGGGAAACCCCGGACGGCCTGCGACAGACCATCGCTCCCTCCGACGTTCTCCTGGACGCCCCGGACTACGACATCGTGGACCGGGAGCTCCGGGAGTGGCTGGAGGGGCTTCCCACCGAAAACGTCACCGTCCTCCTGGACAGTTGCCACTCGGGACAGCTCACCACCCGGGACGCCACCCCCTTCTCCCGATCCCGAGCTCTCTCCCGAAACATGGAGGACTTTCCCGCGCCTCCCACCGCCGGGACCCGTTCCCTGCCCAGTCCCGAAGAAGCCCGAGGG
>SKZC01000087.1 GCA_007127575.1 Gemmatimonadota bacterium | reverse complement strand
TCGAGACCCTCACCCAGCAGGCGGAGATGAACACTGCCGACCTGGTGAGGACGCGGGAACAGCTTCGGGAGCGAAACGCCATCCTGAACCGGCGGCTTCGAGACATCTACAAGCGGGGCCCTCTCTTGACGGTGCGCGTCCTCCTGGGGGCGGACTCCTTCACGGACCTTTTGAACCGGTACCGCTACCTGGAGCTCATCGCCAGCTACGACCAGGCCCTGGTGGAAAACGTCCGGGATCTGGAGTTGGAGCTGGTGGCCCAGGACCGGGAGCTGCAGGCGAACCTTTCCGAGCTGGATCGGCTCCGACAGTTCCAGCTCGGGGAGGTGGCCGAGCTCCGCCAGGTGGAAGAGGAACACCAGAGGACCCTGGACTCCTTCCGGAGTGAAGAGCGGCGAACCATGAGCCGCCTGGAACAATTGGAGGAGGACGAAAACCGGTTGCGCGGACTGGTGGCGGACCTGGACCGACGACGACTGGAGGCGGAGCGGAGGAGCGCGATGGCCGGCGAATCGACCCCGCCAGCCAGTACCCTGTCCACAGCCGACATGGGATTTCTGGACTGGCCTCTCGACGGGGAGGTGATTTACCGATTCGGCCGAGACCCTCGACCCGACGGAACGGTCCTCCGCTGGAACGGAGTGGGCATTGCCGCGCCCCGGGGCGCACCGGTCCGGGCCGTACGAGGAGGCCAGGTGGTCCTGGCGGGTCCTTTCGAGGGCTACGGCCCCACCGTGATCCTGAGCCACGGAGATGGCTTCTACACCCTCTACCTCTACTTGGAAGACGTCGGGGTGGTGGAAGGCCGAACCGTACAGAATGGCCAGGTTGTGGGAACGGTAGGAGGCTCCGGCACCCCGGAAGGCCCCCACATCGAATTCCAGGTGCGAGCCCCCGTGTCCGGCCAATCTCCTCAGGCCATGGACCCCCTCCAATGGCTTCGGCCCAGAAGCGGTTCATGACCGTACCTCCCATCCACGGACACGAGGCCCTTCGGGATCTTTTGGCCGGAGCCCACCGCCGCGGAGCACTCCCCTCCACCCTCCTCCTACACGGTCCGCCCGGTGTGGGAAAACAGAGGCTCGGTCACTGGATCGGACAACGAGTCCTATGCAGCACCCCCGACGAGCGGGAGCCCTGTGGTGAATGTCGCTCCTGCCGGCTCCATCTCCGACTGGAGCATCCGGACTTCCACTGGTACCTCCCTCTCCCTCGCCTCAAGGTGAGCGGCAGCCCGGAGCGCCTGGACCAAGCCTTGGAGGAGGCTCGCTGGACCCGTCTGGAGGAACTCCGGAATTACCCGCTCCAACCGGTGAGCCATGGGGAGACACGGGGCCTGCATGTCGGGACCGTGCGGAACCTGCGGCGGCGGGCGCATCAGCGACCTTCCAGTGGAGACCACCAGGTCTTTCTGGTGGGGGAGGCGGAGCTCCTGGCCGCTCAGGAAGGAGGGGGAGAGGCCGCCAACGCCCTCCTCAAAGTCCTGGAAGAGCCTCCCTCGGGAACCTGGTTCCTTCTCACTTCCAACGAACCAGGTCGCGTCCTGCCCACGATCCGATCTCGATCGGTCCAACTCCATGTACCCGGCCTTCCAGCTTCTCAGGTGGCGACGTTCCTGTCGGAGACGGCCGGTGTGGTTGAGAAAGAGGCTCGGAAGGCAGCCACCCTGGCCCAGGGCTCCATCGGCCGGGCACTGGGTTTCGTTCTGGATCCGAACGAGGACACAGCGCCGCTGGACGAACTCAGAAGGCAGGCATTCCGCCTGGTCCGAGCGGCGCTGGAACCGGATTCGAAGCAACGGTTTGCCCTCTCTCTGAGCTACCCCGTATCCGGGGGCCGAGGCATGGGAGAGCTCCTAGCTGCGGTGGAGGTGTGGCTCAGGGACGTAGCCGCCGTGACATCCGGTGCCGGGGAACGGGTGATGAACGTGGACGCCCGGTCAGCGCTGGAGGAACTTGCACTGCGCTCCAGCGCCACGCCCGCCTGGGCCCTGGCCGGCCTGCAAGCCGTCCAGGAAGCGAGGAGAATGGCCATGGGGAACGCAAATCCACAGCTGGTCGTGCATGGGCTCCTCCGGGGCCTGGAGGGCCCAAAAAGACGAAAGGAGCACCTATGAAAGATTCCCCCCTGACCCACCTGGACCCATCCGGGCGCCCTCGGATGGTGGATGTCTCGGCCAAGGAGGAAGGGGCGCGAGAGGCCGTGGCCACCGGATGGATCCGGACGGCTCCCGAGACCTTGAAGGCCATTCGCCATGGCACGGCGGCGAAAGGCGACGTCCTCCGCGTCGCCGAGTTGGCCGGGATCCAGGCGGCCAAGCGCACCGGGGAGCTCATTCCCCTATGCCACCTCCTTCCCGCCGTGTCGGTAAAGGTGGAGTTGGAGGTGGACCCGAGCCTGCCCGGAGTCCGGGCATTGGCCAGCGCTCGGGTGAGAGGGTCCACGGGGGTGGAGATGGAGGCCCTGTCCGCAGTCTCGGTCTCCCTGCTCACCGTCTACGACATGCTGAAATCCCAGGACCGGGCCATGGTTTTGGAAGGAATCCGACTCCTGGAGAAGCGGGGCGGACGTACGGGGGAGTGGACCGCCCCGGAAGATTGAGAGAAGGGCGGGTCAGCGGGTCCCGGAAGGGACGGTGAGCTCCTCGCCGGGGCGAATCACATCGCTGAGACCCAGCCCATTCGCACGAGCCAGCTCCTGAGTGGAGACTCCGTAGCGGGAAGCGATGCCACTCAGCGTGTCCCCACTGGCCACACGGTGAAGGCGGACCTGGCCCGAGGATCTGACGGTGAGCTCCTGGCCCGGGTGAAGCACCGGATCCTGCCCCAAGCCGTTCCAGCTCCTGAGCTGCGAAACCTGGACCCCGTACGTGCGGGCGATGCTCCAGAGGCTCTCCCCCGGCCTCACCCGATGCTCTACCTCCCGGTACGTCGCTCCAGCCCCTCCATCCTCCTGTGAGGCCTCCGCCACCTGGGCCCCGGCGGTGGCCTGGCCCGAGGCTCCTCCCCTGGGGATGACCAGGCGCTGTCCGATCTGCATGGCCCTGGGATTGACCTGTCCGTTGGCTGCCCGGAGGTCCGCCAATGGAACCCCGTAAGCCCGGGCGATATGAGTGAGCGTCTCCCCAGGGCCTACTTCATGCTCTACGAAGGAGATTCGTTCGTCTGGGGGAAGCTGGGCATAGCTCACGGCGAAGCGCTCGGCCGTTCCTCGAGGGACCCGGACCTGGGTCTCCGTCCCTGCAGGCGTGAAGCCTCGAAGAAGGTGCGGGTTCAGGGCCTCCACCGTGTTCTGACCCACCCCGGCGGACCGGGCGACGACATCCAGAGACGTGGCGTCAGGCACGGAGACGGACTCGTACGCGTACACGGGCTGAGGGCGGATCTCCGTGAAACCGTGCGCTGCCGGATCCCGAGCGATGTGAGCTGCCGCGAAGAAGCGAGGCACGAATTCCCGGGTCTCAGCCGGAAGGTGCCTCCGAACCTCCAGGAAGGTCCCGTCGTCGTACACATCCGCGGAAATGTGTGCGTTCAGGGCGCGACCGACCCGACCCGGACCCGCGTTGTAGGCGGCCAGGGCCAGGAACCAGGAGCCGAACTGGCCATGGAGCTCCTCCAGGTAGTCCAGCGCGGCGTGTGTGGAGGCCACCGGGTCCCTGCGACCGTCCACCAGGCGTCCCACGGAGACGCCCAGGTACGTTGCCGTAGCCGGCATGAGCTGCCAGAGCCCCGTGGCGCCGACTCGGCTCACAGCCACCGGGTTGTATCCGCTTTCCACGATGGGGAGGTAGCGCAGGCTGGCGGGCACTCCGCGCCGGGCCAACTCCCCGTCCACCAGATCCTGATAGCGGTGCATTCGCTCCAGGTATCTGTGAAAGTGCTCGGAGCCACGGCCGGACCAGAACTCCACCCAGAATTCGATTCGCTCCTCCAGCTCCGGGTGGGAGGCCCAGGGGGAGTCCAGGATGGAATCCAGCTCCTCCGCGTCCTCTGCGGGGGGCGCGGGAAGCTCTCCGGCGTGCCCATCGTCGAACCGCTCCCCGGACGGAGTTGTGGAGGGATGACCTGCCAGATCGGGAGAGTCGGGAGACCGGGGTGTGGCGGAGTCGGGGAGTACCCGCTGGCACCCACCGATCACAACCAGCAAGGTGGAGAACAGGACGGCCTTCCGCAGCAGTCCACGCACACACACGTCCGTTCCGGACTTCTGCAAACACACCGAAGCTCGCTCTACACCCATCCAGGGGTCCTCATAGGGGCACCGAACGGAATCCCAGAGACAAGATAAGGCGACCTACCGCGAAGGCAAAGCTCGCCG
>SKZC01000295.1 GCA_007127575.1 Gemmatimonadota bacterium | reverse complement strand
GCGCCGCTCCAGGTAGGCGCGACGACGAGGCATAGCAGCGCTACGTCGAGGAGGAGCAACGACGCTGGAGCGGATGCGGCGGCGCTCGAATGTACGCGGACTTCCGCAACGAGGTACTAGAACATCTCCGACTGGTCCGGTTTTGGCACGTCTCCGGAGCCTTCGCCCCTCCGGCTCGGGATGAAGTCGCCGGTGATCATCTCCTCGTACGTCTGGCCCGGTCCCACCATGGGGTAGACTCCTGCGTCGGGGTTGATCATGACCTCCAGGAACGCGGGTCCTGAATGCTCCATGAACTCCCGGACCACGGATTCCACCTCCTCCTTCCGCTCCAGTCGTCGCGCCCACCGGAATCCATCGGCCTCCGCAGCCTTGACGAAGTCCTTCTTGTGCAGGGACTTGTCGCTGGCGGAGAGCCGCCCCTTGAAGAAGAGCTTCTGCCACTGCTTCACCATTCCGTCCCCGAAATTGTTCAGCACCACCACCTTCACGGGGAGGTCGTACGTGGTCACCGTTTCCAGCTCTCCCAGGTTCATCCGAATGCTGGCGTCACCATCGATGTCGATGACCGTTCGGTCCGGATGGGCGAACTGGGCTCCCACGGCGGCGGGAAGACCGAAACCCATGGTCCCCATGCTCCCGGAGGTGAGCCAAAGTCGAGGGGACCGGAAGTCGAAGTACTGGGCCGCCCACATCTGGTGCTGTCCCACCCCGGTGGTGATGATGGCTTCGCCACCGGCGATATCGTTGATGGTCTCGATGAGGTAGTGGGGCTCGATGAGGGAGCTTTCCCGGTCGTAGTCGAAGGCGTAGACCCGCTTGAGCTCAACCACTTCCTCCAGCCATCGGTCGTACTCTCCCTGAAACCCGATCCGTCGCCCGTATTCCACGAGCTGACGGAGGGTCATGGCCAGGTTGCCCACGTGCTGCCAGTCCACGGGCTTCACCTTGTCGATTTCGGAGGGGTCCACGTCGAAGTGGGCGATCTTCCGGGCCTGCTGGGCGAAGCGCTCCGGGTCCCCTGCCACCCGGTCGTCGAAGCGAGAACCCACGGCGATGAGGAAGTCGCAGTCGTCCACGGCATAGTTGGCGTGGGCCGCTCCATGCATCCCCAACATGCCCAACGAGAGCTCGTCCTTGGTGTCGAAGGCGCCGAGCCCCATAAGTGTGGTCACCACCGGGATCCGACAGCTCCGCACCAGATCGGCCAGTGGTTCCGCAGCCTCCGCGTTGATGACCCCTCCTCCGGCGTAAATGAGCGGCCTGCGGCTCTCGGCCAGGAGCTGGAAGAACTCGGCGCACCCTTCCCCCGACAGACCCCGCTCCCGGACTCGCTCCAGGCGTCGTCGGTATCCCGGGATGGGGAGCCGCCCTTCCCCTCGGAACTCTCCCTCCCAGTTCTGAACGTCCTTGGGCACGTCCACCACCACGGGGCCCGGACGCCCCGTCCTCGCCAACTCGAAGGCGGTGCGAACCGTGGACTCGAGACGAGTCGGGTCGGTCACCAGAAAGACGTGTTTTGCCACCCCTGGACCCATGATGGCGGAGACCGGAGCCTCCTGAAAGGCGTCGGTCCCCATGGCCGAGGTGGGGACCTGGCCAGTGATCACCACGATGGGGACGGAGTCCGCCATGCAGTCACGCACAGGGGTCACCGTGTTGGTGGCTCCGGGGCCCGAGGTGACCATGGCCACACCTACCTTGCCCGAAGCCCGGGCGTATCCGGCGGCCATGAAGCCCGCGCCCTGTTCGTTGGCCGGGACAATGAGGGGGAGCGGAGGGTCGTCTCCGTCGTCGTGGCCGGCGTTGTAACGGAAGACGGCGTCGTAGGTCGGGAGGATGGCCCCTCCGGAGTAGCCGAAAATGACCTCCACGCCTTCGTCGGCCAGGATCTGTACGATGATTTCCCCGCCGGTCATACGCCGGCCGGCCAGGGGATGAGGTGGACGGTTGACGGAGGGAGGAGAGGTGGTAGTGGACATGAAGTTCTCTGGTTGTTTGTGCTATCGAGTGTGAACGTATCAAGGCGTCGGCAGGAGTTTGCCCATGAACCGGGACCACGGGCCGGGAGCCGGGGCGTTGCAACCGACGGCCCATCCCGCGAGTATCGCTGTCGACCTCTTCACTTTGAAACCCAGACGGGCGTCGGCGATCCAGTCGGCCGGCCCCGTACCCACCATATCGGTCTTCATGCGACACGTCATCTCCATTCTTCTCCAGAACGAGAGCGGGGCCCTCTCACGGGTGGCCACGATGTTCGCCACCCGGGGCTTCAACATCGAGTCCCTTAGCGTGGCTCCCACCGAAGATGAGTCCCTTTCGCGGCTCACATTGGTAACGCTCGGCACCGAGGATGTGATCCGGCAGGTGATCAAGCAGCTCGAGAAGCTCATCGATGTGGTGGCGGTAGCCGACCGGACCTCCACCGAGCATCTGGAGCGGGAGCTGGCCCTCCTGAAGTTCTCCGTATCGTCCGAGGCGATGGAGGAGTTCAACAACCTCCTTCAGGAGCATCGAGGCACCGTTTTGGACGGGACTCCCGCTCACTTCACCTTGGAACTTGCCGGAGCCGAGCAGGAGGTGGACGCGTTTCTGGATGCGCTTCCCACAGGCGTCAAGGTACTTTCGGTGGTCCGGAGCGGGCCCCTCGTCATCGCCAAGGGGCCCCACCAGCTCGGGTGACCAGGGCTTCGGGGGGCCGACTCCGGCGGGGCGAGTAGAGCTCACCCTGACGCGGTTGGCGGAGGCAAAGCTCGAGGCATAGTTTCGCTCGGGTGCCGGATTGAAGTCGAGGGTAGTCGCTTTACCTACCCCACCTCATTGGTATCGTCCCGGAGGCTCGATGCGTTCATTAGGCCCACGGTTGCCAGCGATGGTGGTCTGCGCGTTCTTCCTTGCCATGGCCTCTCCCGGGGCCGCCATCCCACAGATTCCCTCGGAGGGGGGAGAGGTCGAAGAACTGGACGGCGAGGCTTCGGTGGAGGCGCTGGCTGGTTGCTTCTCCGTTACCTACCGGTACGCCGAGGACGGGGAACGAGACATTTTCGGTGAGCACTTCACCCTGGACAACCCCACACTCCAGTGGAATGAGGTGGAACGCACTGCCGACGATCGTTGGACCATCCAGAACTTCCTGGTCACCGAGGACGGCCACGCCATGTCGCACTTCTTCGAGAAGTGGATCTTCGACGCGACTACCGAGGCCTGGACCCAGGAGGTCTGGGGCGGCACGCCGGAAGGCTCCACCTCCGAGCTTCGGTACGAGTGCACCGCCCCGTGGAGCATGAACCTCTGGGAGTGCGATGCGGGTCCGGCTGCGAAGCCCATACGTGACACGAATCGGGAGGACTACGATCTACTCCACCGAGCCAACCGTCTCCTGGTCACGGATGAGGGCTGGATCCACAACCAGCAGAACGACAAAGTGACGGATGACGGCGAGGTGGTGAGCCACGAGCTGGGGTGGGTCACCTACCGCAGGGTGGACGAGTCCCGTTGTAGTGCCGCCTGGGAGGAGGGAGGGGAACGCTAGTTCCCCATTGGCCGGCTGTGGTTCGGAACCATGCCGGCCCTGAGTCCGTGTTGTGGAGTCGCGCGGTCCACGCCAGCCAAGACCCGGACACCCCTACCGGACGAGGATCGTCCGCTCCACCGTGATGACGCCTTGGCGGCTGGGGACGAGGCCTTCTACCGTGTAGGATCCGGGGGGCAACCCCTCCTCGTGAACGGCGTCCCACCGGCGGGCGTCACCTGGCCCGAGTCGTTCCTCGCCCAGGACCTGAGCGAAGGCCCGGCCCGAGCTCCACCGCCAGACCTCCCCCTGCTCCGGGTCCACGATGCGAACGTCGTAGCGCTGTGCGTCGGGAAACTCCAGAATGACCTCCTCGTCGGACGGGTTCTCCAGGAGGAGGGTGAGCCGAACCTCCTCGCCCGGCGAGTAACTTTCCCGGTCCAGCCTCAGGGACAGGTCCAGCGGCAGCTCGCCTCCTTGGGGAGAGGGCTCCTCGAGCTCCCGGGGATGAAACTCGCCGGTAACCTGGAGCTCCACTCGGTGCCCCTCCACCCGTTGGGGAATCGCCTCTTCCGCCTCCGGCGACGGTCGGGCCAGGAAGACACGGATGCACGGCTCGTCCTCGCAGCGTCCGATCCCCGTGCCCACCACCCCGGGCAGGGCCATCCACTCCGAAGTGAAGGCTTCCTGAACCTCCTGGATCGTCTGGTGGGGCACCCCGGTCTCCTCCCCCGGGGGAGCGTCCGTGCGGTTAGGGCCGCACCCGGCCAGGAGGGTCACGATGAGGCCGGCAACGGAGATACGGATCATGGGCTTGAGAACCCTG
>SKZC01000181.1 GCA_007127575.1 Gemmatimonadota bacterium | reverse complement strand
CGCTTCCCTGAGGCCGAAACCGAGGACGCCGGGGTGGAGGGTGCCGGGGAGGACTCCCGTCGAGATGCCGAGACCCGGGAGCTCTTCCGGCGCTTCTGGGTGGGAGCCCTTCTCACCCTTCCCATCTTGCTGCTGGGCCACCACGAATGGGTCCCGGGACTCCGGGGCCTGGGCCATGAGGCCCTGCGGCCCCTGTGGGCCGTGAGCGGGCTCCTGGCCGTTCCGGTGATGACCTACGTGGGTCGCCGGTTCTTCGTGGGAGGGTGGGCCGCCTTCCGTCGGAGACACGCGAACATGGACACGCTGGTGGCCCTGGGCACTGGCTCCGCCTGGCTCTACTCCACCGTCGTGGTCCTGGCACCCGAGCTCTTTCCTCCGGAGGCCGCTCACCCCTTTTTCGAGGCCACCGCCGTCATCATCACCCTGGTGGTACTGGGGCAGGCACTGGAGGCCCGGGCCAAGGGGCGGACGTCACGGGCCCTCCGGGCCCTCCTGGACCTGAGGCCGAGAACGGCGCGGGTGCTTCGAGGTGGTGAGGAGGTGGAGATCCTGGCCTCGGAGGTCCAGGTGGGAGACGTGCTGGTCATCCGCCCCGGGGAGCGGGTACCAGTGGACGGGCAGGTTGTGGAGGGAGCCAGCGCGGTGGACGAGTCCATGCTCACCGGCGAGAGCATACCGGTGGAGAAGGGGCCTGGAGACGAAGCCATCGGAGGGAGCCTCAACCGCTCCGGTAGCTTCCACATGGAGGCCACCCGGGTGGGGAAGGAGACGGTGTTGGCCCAGATCGTGGAGCTGGTGCGGGAGGCCCAGGCCTCCAAGCCCCCGATCCAGAGGATGGTGGACACGATCTCCAGCTACTTCGTCCCGGTGGTGATGGTCATCGCCGTTCTCACCTTCGCCGTCTGGTACACCTTCGGTCCCGACCCCTCCCTGAACTTCGCCGTGGTCACCGCGGTGGCCGTTCTGGTCATCGCCTGTCCCTGTGCCCTGGGGCTGGCCACGCCCATCTCCGTGATGATCGCCGTGGGGAAGGCGGCGGAGAACGGGATCCTGGTGAGAAATGGGGCGGCGCTACAGAAGGCTCGTCAGGTGGATACGGTGGTCCTGGACAAGACGGGGACCGTGACCCGAGGGGAGCCGGTGGTCACGGATGTGGAGGCTTATGGGGTGGACGAGAAACGGCTCCTGGCCCTGGCCGCCGCCGCAGAGGTCGGATCCGAGCACCCCCTTGGGGCGGTGATCGTGGCTGAGGCCCGGGACCGAGGTCTGGAGGTTCCCACGGCTCGGGGCTTTCAGGCTCGGGCGGGGAAGGGGGTGGAGGCCCGGGTGGAGGGGAAGCGGATATTGGTGGGCACGCCCGAGTTGTTGAGGGAGTCCGGGGTGGATCCGGCACCCGTTCAGTCCCGGCGCACGGCCCTGGCCCGGGAGGGGAAGACCCCGGTACTGGTGGCCTACGACGATGAGGTGGTGGGGATGATCGCTCTGCAAGACCGGGAGAAAGAAGACTCGGCGGAGGCCATCGTCCGCCTGAAGGAGGCCGGGCTACGGGTCGTGATGCTTACCGGGGACACGGAAGAGACGGCCCGGGCCATCGCCTCCCGGGTGGGAGTGGACGAGGTGTTGGCTCAGGTCCTTCCGGACGAAAAGGCGGAGGCGGTGGCTCGGCTTCAGGAGCAGGGCCGTCGGGTGGCCATGGTGGGGGACGGAGTGAACGACGCACCGGCTCTGGCCCGAGCGGACGTGGGCATCGCCATCGGGTCGGGCACCGATGTGGCCATGGAGACGGCGGACGTCACCCTCATGGGCGGCTCCCTCATGGGAGTGGTCCACACGGTGGAGCTCTCCCGGGCCTCCGTGCGGAACATGCGCCAGAACCTCTTCGGCGCCTTCATCTACAACGTACTGGCCATCCCGGTGGCCGCCGGAGCCCTGTACCCGGTGGCCGGGATCCTCTTGAACCCTATGATCGCCGGGGGAGCCATGGCCTTCAGCTCCGTCACCGTGGTGACGAATGCGAACCGGCTACGCCGCTTTCGCCCGTCGGGGGCCGGGTCGTGACTCGCCGAGGGGGCTCCGGGTGACCCTG
The DNA here is from genome assembly GCA_007127575.1 of Gemmatimonadota bacterium. Taxonomy (GTDB): domain Bacteria; phylum Gemmatimonadota; class Gemmatimonadetes; order Longimicrobiales; family Gaopeijiaceae; genus SKZC01. The sequence goes on along the minus strand of SKZC01000181.1, from coordinate 2,261 downwards.
GACGTCGTCGTGGTGAACGTGGGAGCTCTCCTCCTGGTAGGGGCCATCCTCTGGTACTTCAAGATGGGACGAGGGCCCTGACCTCACCCGGTCAGGGCTGGCCCCCCGGCGACAGCAGGAACCGCTGCACCCGTCGCCCGTCCGTCTGATCCGCCTGCTCCGCGGTATAGAGGTTTCCCTGGGAGTCCACAGAGATCCCGTGGGGCCGCTGGACCTGATCCGGCTCTTCCCCGAACCCCCCGAACTCTCCCACCACCTCCAGGTCGGAACGGCGCAGGATGTAGATGATGTGGTTGTTCCCGTCCGCCAGGTACAGGTACGTCTGGTCGGGGTCCGTGGAGAGTCCGAAATCCATCCCTGGGGCCACGATGGTCTCGGTCACGAAGGTCCCGTCCCGTTGGAATACCTGGATCCGGTCGTTCCCCCGGTCGGCCAGGTAGATGAGCCCGTCGTGGGAGCCGATGATCCCGTGGGCGGTGGAGAACTGGCGGGGCGGCTCTCCGCCCTCCGCCTCCGGGTCGTACTGGTAGTCATCGTCCGGGGGCTCCCCGTAGGCTCCCCAGTGCCGGAGGTATTCACCGGTTTCCGCGTCGAAGACCACGATACGGCGGTTTCCGTACCCGTCGGCGACGAAGAGCTCGTCGGTGTCCGGAGCAACCCAGACGTTGGACGGGCGACCCAGGAGTTCCGTGTCGTCACTTCCCCCCGTCTCCCCGGCTCGGCCGATGGTGAAGACGTGCTCACCCTCCAGAGTCAACTTGATGATCTGGTGCTGGTCCCGGTCGATGAACCAGAGGTAGTCGTTGTGATCGGCGTAGATCCCGTGAAGCATCTCGGGCCAGTCCGGGATCTCCGTCCGGTCCCTCCACATCTGGACCACCTCTCCCTCCGGGCTCAGCTCCAGGGCCAGGGGAGCCGGGAGGCCGCAATCCACGTCGGGGATGTCCTCTGCCTCCCGTTGAGCCAGGTGTCCGCCTCGTTCCCGGAAGCTCACCCATACGTGGTCTCGGCTGTCTACCGTCACCCCCAAACCTGGACCCAGGAGCCAGTCTTCCGGCAGCCAGCCCTCGTCCACCTGGAAGGTGGGAGGAGGGGGGACGTCCCCGGCTAGATCCGCCGGGCCGTCGGCGGCTCCCGGTGACCCTTCATTCCCCGGATCCGGCTCGCAACCCGCCACCAGGAGAGCCATGGCCGCCAGGGCGGCCGAGCCCCAGCGTATCCGGAAATCCCCGCCGCCACTCAAGGTGTCTCTTCCGCTTCTCACCATTCCCCCCCTGAATATTCTTTCATGTCCGCCGGATCTTGCCCGATCGTAGACCCCCGCTCCGAAACCGGCAAGCCCGGAGCGCAGACAGGGGGGCGCCCCTCACGGGCTCAGACCCGGCTGGTAGTTCCCCACGAACTGGAAGAACCGGGCCATCTCCTCCATGTCCCGGGCCTGGAATCGGATGGTCCGGGCTTCCGGTCGTTCCACGATTGGAAGATAGGCCAGCACCTCCGCCGGTCGGTAGTTCTTAAAGGTGAGGTCCAGGACGGGTGGGCCGTCCAGAACGTAGGGCTGGAAGTCCTGCAGCCGCTCCACCGCCCGGCGCGCTCCTTCCCGGATCCGTTCCTGTGCCGCTTCAGGGGTGAGGGTTCGGGCGGAGTGGAACCCCAGAGCCTCCTTCACCACCACCCCCTCTACATCTCCCAGGAGCTCCTCCATCTCCCCGACGGTGGCGTCGTCTCCAGTCACCAGCGCCACCGGGACCCCGAAATGCCCGGCGATGGCCGCGTTCACACCCCCTTCGGACATGGGGATCTCGTTCAGGACCACGGCAGCGTAGTTGGCGCTGGAGAAGGTATGGGCTCGGACCCCTTCCGGGTTCGTGGCGGCCGAGTGATACCCGATGAAGAAGGCGGCGTCGAAGGTCTCGTCCACTCCCTCCATCATGTGGAGGGGACGGGGCCAGGAGCGGATGATCTCCACATCCGGCGGGAAGTGCTCGATGAGGAGGTTCTGGCCGTTTCCGTGGGCATCGGCCACCACGAAGTGGGTGGCGCCGGCCTCCCGGGCTCCCTCGATGGCCGCCAGCGTCTCCTGGGTCATGAACTCCCGAAAGCGGCCGTATTCAAATCCTCCGGGTCCGGATTCGGAGGAAGGGGGCCGGAAGGGGGAGCCACGAGTGCCGAGAGGAGTGCGGCGAGGGCGATGGGTCCGATCATGGGGTCCTCCTGTGGTTCGGTTCGAGCTAGCGGATCGATCTTGCCTTCGCCCGGGG
>SKZC01000294.1 GCA_007127575.1 Gemmatimonadota bacterium | reverse complement strand
TGGGGCGGCAGGGAGCTCCCTCGGTCGTTGGCTCCCCTCGACGTAGCTTGGGGCTATGCCTTCGGCTCGCCGCCTACGAGGCGGCTCCCTGGCGCTCCCAACGGTGGCGCCCTGTACTTCTTCAACGGCCTTTTAGGGGGAGAGTGTTCCTCAACAGGTATTCGACCCGGGAAGGGACCGCGAACTGGAGGCCGGTTCTTATGACGAAATGGAGTTGGGGGGGGATTTCGGTCACGGTCCTGTCGCTTTTCATCGCGGCATGCGCTGGTCCACCCGACGATCCCGCTCCGGAAGACGAAGCCGCATCTCAGGAGCTGCCGGCGCCCGAGGGAGAGTCGGCTCATGATGCGTTTCTGGCCAACCTGGCCCATCACTGTGGAGAGGCCTTCCCGGGGGAGGCTCTTCAGTTTCCCGACGACGACCCCGACTTCGCCACCGACCCCCCGGTGGTCATGCATATCCGGGAGTGTTCTCCCGACGAGGTCCGGATCCCGGTGGTGGTAGGGGACAATCGTTCCCGAACCTGGATCTTCACTCGCACGGGCGAAGGGGTCGATCTGCGCCATGACCACCGGAGCGAGGACGGCACCCCGGAAGCGAACACATTCTACGGCTCGTTCGTGGCTCATCCGCCGGTGGCCTCGGAGCCTCCCACACCGAACCGGCACGAGTTCAAAACCGAAGCCCAGGGTGGTTCGGTGGCGGGGTGGATCGTGGAAATCGTACCCGGGGAACGGTACGCATACGGGACTCGCCGAGACGGCGAGTGGGGATACCGGTTCGAGTTCGACCTCTCCGACCCGGTCCCCCCTCCCCCGGACCCCTGGGGACACCCCCCGGTGGGGGAGGTCGCGTCAGTATCTGAAACCCAGGAAGGCTTCCTGGAAAATCTGGCCCGGCACTGCGGGCAGGCGTTCCACGGCCAGATCACACAGAGGCCGGAGACGGATCAGCTTTTCCGAGGCGACGAAGTCCTCACGGTTCACTTTCGCCACTGCGAGGAGAACCGCCTGGAGCTACCCTTCCATGTGGAGGACAACCGGTCCAGGACCTGGATCCTGCAGCGCACAACTGCAGGATTGGACCTACGACACGACCACCGGTATCCCGATGGCCGCCCCGAACCCGGTGGTAGTACATGGTACGGGGCCCCGACCCGGGAGCCTGGCACGGTCGAACGGCAAGAGTTCCTTCGCGAGGCTCAGGACGGCGTGGTGACCGGTTGGGCTATTGAGATCGTCCCGGAAGAGCGCTACACGTACGGGACGATTCGGAATGGCGAGTGGAACTATCGGTTGGACTTCGATCTCAGTGAGCCCGTGGAAGTCCCGCCGGCCCCCTGGGGTCACTGAGGCCGAGGCCATGGTTCCCTCTTCAGGTTCCGATTCTGTACCGTTCGCCGAGCCCGTTCCTCTTGCCCACGGAGGTCCCATCCCGCCCCTGGGCCTGGGGGTCTTTCGGATCCCGGACGGAGAGCCCGTTCGACAGGCCGTAAGCTGGGCCCTGGAGGCCGGGTACCGGCATGTGGACACGGCGGCGATCTACGGGAACGAACAGGGCGTGGGTACGGCGATCCGGGAATGGGACGGGGCCCGCGACGAGGTCTTCGTTACCACGAAGCTGTGGAATGAAGATCATGGCCATGACGAGACGCTCCGGGCATTCGATGATAGCCTGGGGCGTCTCGGGCTGGACGAGGTGGACCTCTACTTGGTTCATTGGCCCGTGGAGGGCCGCCGACGAGAGACCTGGCGGGCCATGGAACGCCTCCATGAGGAGGGCCGTGCCCGCGCCATCGGAGTAAGCAATTTCATGAGGCACCACCTGGAGGCGTTATTGGCCCATTGCCATACGGCTCCGGCGGTGAACCAGGTGGAGCTTCATCCGTTCAACTTCCGGACCCGGCAACCGCTGGTAGAGTTCTGTCGGGAACGGAACATCGTTGTGGAAGCCTATAGCCCTTTGACCAAAGCTCGCCGACTTCAGGATCCCAGCCTCCTGCGAGTGGCGCACGAGGTGGATCGAACCCCCGCCCAGGTTTTGATCCGTTTCGTCCTGGAGAAGGGGACCGTGGCCCTACCCAAATCCGGAGATAGGGACCGGATCCAGGAGAACGCTCAGGTCTTCGATTTCCGTCTTAGCGGGGATCAGATGCGACGCCTGGACGCGCTGGACGAAGGGTTGACCACGGCATGGGACCCCACCGCCGTGCCCTGACCCCTCGTCGACCCGGAACCCAGATGTCCGCCACGTCTTCCGATGCTTCATCGGGCCCGCACCCCGCCCAACCCAATCCTTCCCGCTCCGATTCAGACCTCCTCGCTGTGTTGCAGGAGGCGTTCGGGTTCCAGGACTTTCGCCCGGGTCAGCGGACGGTAGTGGAGGCGGTCCTGGACGGGCACGACTGTATCGCGGTCATGCCCACCGGGGCCGGCAAGTCTCTCACGTACCAACTTCCGGCCAGAGTCCTTCCGGGTACCGTGTTGGTCGTCTCTCCCTTGATCTCCCTCATGAAGGACCAGGTGGATGCTTTGAGCCAGTGGGGGTTTCAGGCCGCCGAGGTGAATTCGACTTTGGATCCGGAGGACCGGAAGAACCGCCTCCGTCGTCTGCGGCGGGGGGAGTACGAACTCCTCTTCCTGGCCCCGGAAGCACTGGACGGGAGCCTGAGGGATTTCGTGAAGAGCTGCCCCATCTCCCTCTTGGTAGTAGATGAGGCCCACTGCATCTCCCAGTGGGGCCATGACTTTCGGCCCGCGTACCGGCGGCTCCAGGGTCTGGGCCGAGAGCTCGATGTCCCCATCCTGGCCCTCACTGCCACGGCCACCCGGGCGGTAGCTCGGGACGTCCTACGCCAGCTCGGGATGAAGAAGCCCAAAGGGTACAAGGGGTCCTTTTTCCGGCCCAACCTTCGGATCGCGTGCCGAAAGAAGGGATCGGGAAACACGCGTTCCGAAATCCTCAGCCTGATCCGGGACCACCCCGGGGCGTGCGGGATCGTTTACTGCATCTCGAGACGCGCCGTGGAACAAACGGCCAACTTCCTTGAGAGCCAAGGGGTCCGTGCGGTGCCCTACCACGCGGGGCTCTCCGACGAGGAGCGGGCGAGGAACCAGGAGGCCTTTCAGCGCGACGAAGTGGATACCGTGGTGGCCACCATCGCCTTCGGAATGGGGATCGACAAGCCGGATGTCCGATATGTGATTCACCGAGACATGCCCAAGGATGTGGAGTCCTGGTACCAGGAGATCGGGAGAGCGGGTCGGGACGGTCAGGCGAGTGACTGCGTCCTCTTCTATTCCTGGGCCGACGTGAAGCTCTACGAGCGCTTCCTCTCCGAGATCCATGATCCGGACCTGAGACGGCGGAAGCACCGGGCCACGGTAGAGCTCTTCCGCATGGTGGAAAGCGGAGAATGTCGCCACCGGGCCTTGGTCCGGCACTTTGACGAGTCCATGGAGCCGTGCGGCTCGTCGTGTGATCTCTGCACCGGGATCTCGGTGGAGGATCGCACTGGAGCGTCGGCATCGCGTGGGGTGTTCGGGGTGACGAAACGGCCACGCTCCCGACCTTTTCCCTCCCGGCCATCCCCAGAGGGTCGTGCCCTGGGTGCAGAGGAGGAGGCGAAGTTTCAGACCCTTCGGAAAGTGAGGATGGAATTGGCGCGCCGAGATGGAGTTCCGGCGTTCATCGTCTTCCCCGACAAGGTGCTGAGGGAGATGGTCCGCCGCCGGCCCACCACGCCCACCGAGCTCCTCGGCGTCCCCGGTGTGGGCCCGGTGAAACTGGACCGTTACGGAGAGGCGTTCCTCGACGCCCTCGCCGAGGACCCGGGCGCCTCCTCGTGAGGACCGGGTGGCCTCCAGGCTCAGAAGGGTTGGCCCACTCCCACCGAAAACTGTAGCCGGCGCCAGAGCTCGGTCAGGGTTCCCGGATCGCCCCGTGTGTAGGGAGCCCATTCGGCGGTTCCTAGATGGAGGAACCCTTCCTCCACTTCCGTGAGGAGAGGCACCCGGAGAGCCCCTCGGGAGTCGAAACCTCCGTCCAGACGAATCAGTCCCAGGATGGTAGAGACCCGTATACCCACACCGGGGGTCACGGCCCAGCTCCATTGCTCGCCCGCATCCGCGAACTCCTCCAGCGCGGTACCACGCTCCTGGACTCCACCGGCATCCACGAAGAAGGCGAGCTGGAGGTTCTGGGTGAGACGGTAGCGGAGCTCGGTACCTACCTCCACCAATCCATGTCCGCCCCGCGGGCGCAGCAGGGCTTGTCGGCGAGCCAGGGGGACCACTTCCTCACACCCTCCCGGTTCCAGGGAGCACTCCAATTCCCCCAGCCGGTCCCGGGACACGATG
>SKZC01000449.1 GCA_007127575.1 Gemmatimonadota bacterium | reverse complement strand
CGGCAGCCAGCAAGAGGGTCAGGAGTAGGGCCAGGCCGGGAAGGACCTCCATGAACCGGCCCGCCACCACCCCGTAGAGCCGGGAGAGCCGCACGGACTCGGAGAGCTGTTGTCTGTGAAGCTCCGCCGCCTGAAAGAGCTCCGGGTCGGTGCCGGTGGCGGCCTCCAGCTGATCCAGCAACTCCCCGCCGGAATCGGCCAGGGCGTCCCAGGGCCCCGCGGTCCCCGCTGCCTGCACCAGCTCCCTCAATACCATGGTGCCTCCGGCCACCACGAGTCCCACGGGGATCAGGGTCACCAGGAGGAGGGTGAGGAGAAGCCGATTCTGGAAGGTGCGGATGGGGAGCATCTTTCCTGGGCCGGGGCGCCACCCTCGCCGGGGCTTGGGCCGTACTCCCATTCCATGCCGGCGAGGGGGTTGAAGGAGGGCGACCGTCCCCCGTTCGCCCGCTCTCGTAGAGAAGGTGGGAGAACCGGGCTCGTCCGTAACGTGTACGAAGAAAGTAGACAGCCGTCGGAGGGGGGAGCAAGCACGATCCAACCAGAGGGGGGTCCCTCATGATCCTTCCGCAGATACGAAGTACGTTTGAACGGAAGCACGGCCGGATGTTGGCCGATCTCATCGGTCGGGACGACCCGGAGCTTCTCAGGGCGGCCCATGACAGGCTGGACGAGGAAGGCTTGGACGCGCTTCTGGACGACCCCCGGGCGCTGAACGCCCTCCTCACCGAGGGAGACGTCCCACTTCCCCCTTCGGTGGTGTTTTATGTCATGGTCCGACAAGGACTTCTGGAGAAGGGGATCGACGACCGGGCTACGGCCGACTACGTGGCGACGCTCCTCTTCGCCTTTGGAGAGGGGAACCGGGCGTACCGGATCTCTCAGGATGCCGGAGAGGAGTACCACTACCTCGTGGACCTCTTGCAGGGTATGGGGCAAGCGGAGGGCCGTGAAGCGTTCCTTCTCCGGTCCCACCTGGGCAACTATTCGCTGTGGCTCACGGGGCTCTTCCCGGACTACCTGGAGTCCCGGGAGCGTCGGCGAGGCGCACCCGGGATCCGATACTACGAAGAGCTGGGCTCCAGCGGCTTCCGCCTCGCTTCGGAGACACGGGAGGCTCGGCGACTCGGGATGGAGGAGGTACTACGGGAGGTGGGGGTCGGATTTCGCGAGGTGCGCTCGGCGCTGAACCGGATCTCGGACCGACACATCTGGAAGGGCGGAGCCAACGCGGTGGGCCGGCTCCTTCGGCAGGTCCAGGAGGGGGGACCCTTCTCCAGGAGCTGAGCCGGAGGGAGACATCCTGGCCGCCTTCACCGGCTCCCGGCCTTTCGCAGGCAGTAGGGACAGAACCTCCAGCCCGGCTGAAGCTCCCGTTCGCATCGGCAGAAGCGGGCCCTGGGCCGTCCGCAGGAGGGACAGCCCCTTCCCTCGGTGGGGATGGCGGACTCGCATACGCGACAGGCGAAACCGGCGCCGGGATCCGGGGGGAGCACGCGAGAGATCTCGTGGGGGTCCGTCACCCCTTCCGCCACCTTCCTACGGCCATCCTCCCGCAGCTCGCCCATCCCCGCTCGCTTGCCGAGACGGTATAGAACGGGGGTGGAGGCCCCCCTCATGACTTCCTCACGTATGGCGTCGGTGACCCGGAGCAACTGGAAGACTCCGATTCGGCCCCGGTAACCTTCGGCACAGTGGGAACAGGGGGCGAGCCCCTCCTCCCCGGCTCTTCCCGCCGGCCTTCCACCACACCCGGAGCAGAGTCGTCGCACCAGGCGCTGGGCCACCACGCCAGCCAGACCACCGGCGACCAGGTGCCGGGGGACCCCCATGTTGAGCAGGCGCGTGATGGCTCCCGGAGCATGGGTGGTGTGGATGGTGGAGAGCACGAGGTGGCCCGTCACTGCGGCGGCCATGGCGATCTCGGCGGTCTCCCGGTCCCGGATCTCTCCCACCATGACCACGTCCGGATCCTGCCGAAGCACCGCACGAAGCGCCTTGGGGAAGGTGAGGCCGGCCTGAGGTCGAACCTGGACCTGTGACACCCCCTCCACCCGGTACTCCACCGGGTCCTCCAGAGTCACCACGTTCAGAGCCTCCCGATCCAGCTCGCCCAGGGCGCCGAACAGGGTGCTGCTCTTCCCGCTCCCGGTGGGACCCGCGGTGAGGACCACGCCCCGGCCGGCGCGGATGAGGCTTCGAAGGGAGGAAAGCGCCTCCGGAGAGAGGCCCAGGGTCTCCAGTCCGTCGGGGACGTCGTGGGGATCCAGAATCCGCACCACCGCCTTCTCTCCCCCCTCCACCGGAAGGGTGGAGACCCGCAGGCTCAACGTCCGGCGGTCCACGGGGAGCGGAAACCCTCCGTCCTGCGGACGGCGCTTCACGGCGATGTCCATCCCCGCCAGCACCTTGAGGCGGGAGAGTACCGCATCGTGGGCCTCGGCGGGAAGCGTTCGGACCGATTGGAGCACCCCGTCGATACGTTCCCGGACCAGGAGTCGTCCCCCTTCCCTTTCCAGGTGGATGTCGCTGGCCCCGTCCTCCACTCCGTCCCGGAGGAGTCGGTCTACCAGGCGGGCGGCAGGAGCGGAGGTGCGGCCTTCGCCCGCCGCTCCCACGCCTCCCGGTAGTGCCCCTTCCGGCACCCTGGCTTCATTCCTCCCAGAACGGCTCCGGGAAGGGACGGCGCTGGCCAGATCCAGCAACTCCACGCCGTAGGCCCTGCGGATCCCTTCGCCCACCGCCCGTCGGCTCCCCACTGAGACTTCCACCCGCTTGCCGGAACGAAACTCCACCTCCTCCACCGTGGCCAGGTCCAGCGGGTCCACCATGGCCATGGAGAGGGTTCGGGCGCCGGAGGCCAGGGGGAGGATCTCCCGTTCCCGGGCCACCGAGGACGGCAGGCGGCGGGCGCTGCCTTCGTCGGCCTCCGGGGGTGGCTCCGCGTACGGAAGGGAGAGCTGGCGCGCCAGCATCCGGGCCAGGGTCTCTCCGTCCAGGGCGCCTCGCTTCAAAAGAATCTGGCCCAGACGGACCCGGGAGTCCCGTTGCTCCGCCAGAGCCTCCTGGAGCTGTGGCTCCCGTATGGCGTTGGCTTCCACCAGGAGTCGGCCCAGAACCTTCGCTTCGTTCCCCACGGTGCGAAGGGTGGTGCGGGTGAGGGGGCGCCTCCATGGCCCGTTGGGACGGATGGAAGAGTCGGGGAGGGGACCCTCCCTGAACTTCGAAGGGTTCCGCTGCCGTGGGATCACCCCAGGATCCGAAGCAGCGCCGGAGCTACCTGGGTGATGGAGGTGATGGAACGACTGAGGGCTAGGCCTCCGGGGCCCACGCACAGGCCCAACGCGGGGTTTCTCGTGTGGCCCGTTCCCAGCTCTTCGATGTTGCCGTGGTCGCTGCCTAGCATGAGGAGGTGGCCCGGGTCCAGCTCCTCCAGGACGCCTGCAAGAAAGTCGTCCACCCGTTCCAGGGCCGCCACCGCCCCCTCCCTTCCCCCTCGATGTCCCGCCAGGTCGGTGGCGTAGTGCGCAAAGAGGGTGAGCTCGCCCTGGTTGGCCAGTCGAGACAGGTTCCCTCCCGCCTCCCGGGGCGTCACCTCCGGTAGGTCGGATCGACCCAGCCGCCGGCGCCAACCGGAATTGACGATCTCACTGGCCACCGCTGTTCCCTGGGATAGCGCCTCACCATGACGGTGAAGGAGTCCGGCGGCGTGGGCCGCCACCGGAGGAGCCGCTACCGTCCTGGATGGAGCCCGCTCCAGATAGCCCCTGGGGTACGCGTTGGCGAAGATGGTGGCCTTTCCCCTCTCCCGGGCTTGAACCAGGAGGTTCTCCTGGGCCAGGAGAGGACGAAGGCGAACCGGGGGCCAAGGTCCGAAATGCCGGCCGAAAAGATGGGCTGCGTTGCGACCGGTGAGTAGGGAGATCTGTCCCGTCCCACTGGCCGGAGTGCCTGGAGTGTCCAGGGAGGCGTCCAGGGGGAAGGCCACTCCTCCGGATCCTTCCACCCGGGAGTGCCCCGTCACCGGCAAGGATCCGTCCAGGAGCCCCCTCAGGGTGGGAAGGCGAGCCTGGAGGAAGGGGTTCTTTTCAGGGTCGTCGGGACCGATCCCCACCCCGTCCAGAAAGATGAAGAGGACGCCGCTCATCGGCCGGCTAAAGCTCGAGCCGGTGCTTCACCTCGGCCGGGGTGAGCCCTTCCACGCGGACCTTCTTGTCCCGGGAGGCCGCACCGGACACGATGGTCAGCCGGGAGGGGGGCACCTTCAGCCGTTTGGCCAGGAAGTTCCGGAGCTCCCGATTGGCGGCTCCATCCACCGGTGGGCTCGTGAGCCGAACTCGGAGGGCACCGCCCTTGGGGCCGTTGATCT
>SKZC01000381.1 GCA_007127575.1 Gemmatimonadota bacterium | reverse complement strand
TCCGCTTCGAGATCTACAACTCGCCCCTCTCGGAGGTGGCCGTCCTGGGCTTCGAGTACGGGCACAGCGTGGGAGCGGATGAGGATTTCGTTCTCTGGGAGGCCCAGTTCGGGGACTTCGTGAACGTGGCCCAGGTCATCCTGGACCAGTTCATGGCCTCCGGCCGGACGAAGTGGGGCCAGCTCTCCCGCCTGACCCTCCTCCTGCCCCACGGCTACGAGGGGCAGGGACCCGAGCATTCCAGCGCACGCCTGGAGAGATTCCTCCAGCTTTGCGCCGAGGACAACATGCGGGTGGCCTACCCCACCACCCCGTCCCAGTACTTTCACCTCCTTCGGCGGCAGGCCCTGGGCCGGCCCGAGCGGCCCCTGGTGGTGATGACCCCCAAGAGCCTCCTCCGGCATCCCCGGGCTACATCACCGGTCTCGGAGCTGGTTCGGGGAAGGTTCCGCCGGGTCCTGGACGACCCCGAAGTGGAGGCGCGGGACAGCCGGGAAGGGATCCACCGGCTCATCCTCTGCAGCGGAAAGTTCTACTACGACCTCCTCACCAGTGAGCTTCGGGAGGAGGTGGAGAACGTGGCCGTTGCCAGGGTGGAAGAACTCTATCCGTTCCCGGCTGAGCGGATCGCCACCTTGGTGCAGAGCTACCCGGACCTCAAAGAGGTCATGTGGGCCCAGGAGGAGCCTCGGAACATGGGAGCCCTCTCCTTCGTGGGCCCACGCCTCCGTGCGGTGGTCCCCCGGGAGTTCCCCCTCCGTCATGTGGCGCGGTCCGAGAGGGCCAGCCCTGCCGAGGGACGAGCCAGGACACACGCCGTCAAACAGGCACGCTTGGTCCGCAGCGCCCTCCTGCCCGAGGAGGACTGACGACCCGGGCCGCCGACACCCTCAGCCCCCCCAGTCCAGGAGGACCTTTCCGAATGTCCGGTTCTCCTCCAGAAGGGCGTGGGCGTCGGCGGCCTCCTCCACGGGGAGAGTCCGGTCCAGCACCGGCCTCAGGACCCCAGACTCGAAGAGAGGGACCACCCGAGCCTCGAAGGACCGGGCCAGGGCGGCCTTCTCGTGAGTCCTCCGGGATCGCAGCACAGTTCCCCTGAGGCAGGCCCTTCGGGCCATGAGACTTCGAAGATCGAGCTCGGCCGTCACGCCTGACGGAACACCCACTACGATCTGCCGCCCCCCCTGGGCCAACGCCTTCACGTTCCCCTCAAGATAGGCCCCACCCACCAGGTCCAGGATCACGTCCGCCCCCCGCTGGTCCGTGACCTGCCGCACATCCTCCCACCACTGCTGCGAAGGGTGGATGGCCACGTCCAGTCCCAGGCCGGCACAACGCTCCAGCTTATCGGGAGTCCGGGAACTCCCCAGGACCCGGGCCCCGGCCGCCGAAGCCAGTTGGATCGCCGCCGTGCCCACTCCACTTCCTGCAGCATGCACGAGAACCGTCTCCCCCACGCCGAGATTTGCTTGGCGAAAGAGTGCATCGAAGGCGGTAAGAAAAACCTCCGGGATGGCCGCTACATCCAGCATGTCGAGGCCCTGGGGAGCGCGAATCAAGGTTTCCGCTCGCTCCACCACCTGCTCGGCGTATCCACCGCCTCCTGTGATCCCCATGACCCGATCCCCAACCTGCCAATCCTCCACCCCTGAGCCCAGCGCGTCCACGGTACCGGCGAACTCCAAGCCGGGAATCTCCGCGGGGTACCCTGAAGGCGGGGGGTAGAGGCCCCGCCGTTGCAGAAGGTCCGCCCGGTTCACACCCGAGGCCCGAACCCGAACCCGGACTTCGCCCGCTGCCACCTCCGGAAGCGGTACGTCCCGAACCTCCAGGACCTCCGGTCCTCCCGGCTCCCGAATCCAAATCGCCTTCATCGTCCCCCCTCCCGTTTGGCCCTCTCGACACGGTAGCTTCTCGATGGTACTGTGCGGAGCCATCAACCTCCGCCGGCCCCCATCGTACATGAACCCCGACGACGAGTTCTCCCTTCCCCTTCCCCTGGACCGTCCCCTGGCCGTCCTGGACCTGGAAACCACCGGCCTTCGGATCGGGAGAGACCGGATCGTGGAGCTGGCCGTCCTCACCCTGGAACCTTCGGGAGAGGTTTGGGAGAAGGTTCGCCGGTTCAACCCTGAGATGCCCATCCCCCCAGAGGCCTCTGCCGTGCATGGGATCGGGGATGAAGACGTGGCCGACAAGCCTCCCTTTCAGGCCCGGGCCCGGAGCCTGGCGGACTTACTCCAGCCATGCGACCTGGCCGGCTTCAATATCCGACGCTTCGACCTCCCCATGCTCCTGGCCGAGTTCCGCAGGGTTGGTGTGTCGTTCGACCCGTCGGACCGACGGATCATCGACGTGCAAACCATCTTCCACCGGGAAGAGCCTCGGGATCTATCGGCTGCCGCCCGCTTCTATCTGGACCGGGAGCACGCGGAGGCCCACAGTGCCCTGGGCGACATCCGAACCACGGCGGAGGTCCTCTCGGCCCAGCTCCAGCGATACCCTCACCTCCCCCGGGACCTGGACGCCCTCCACGAGTACTGCGATGAAGTCCGCCCCTTCGAAACGGAGCTGGATCGCTGGTTCGCTCGGGGGAACGACGGGGGGCTGACCTTCCGAAAGGGCAAGCATCGGGGCCGGCTCCTCTCGGCGGTGGCGCGAAACGAGCCCGACTACCTCCGGTGGATGCTCTCCCTGGAGGATCTGGATTCGGAGGTGCAGGACGCCGTGGGACAGGCCCTTCAGGAAGCCAGTAGTTAGCCCCTCGTCTCCTTCTCGAGCCGGGACCGGTACCCATCCCGAAGGAGCTTCCAGACCGCGCCCGGACGCCCTCGACCCACGGGACGCTCCCCCACGGCCACCACCGGAACCACACCTCGTAGACTGCTGGTGAGCACAACCTCCTGGGCATCGGTGAGGATCGGCACCGGACACGGGCCCCGCTTCACCGGCATCTCCAGCTCCTCGGCCACCTCCGAAACCACACCCAGGGTGATCCCGGCCAGGGCTCCGCATTCCGGCGAGGGTGTACGGATGGCCCCACCCGTCACGAGGATCAGGTTCGCCGCCGAAGCTCCCACCAGGTCCCCCCGCCCGTTCCGCAGAAGGGCATCGTCGGCCCCCTGACCCCGGGCCTCCTTCCATGCCTGGATCCGTTCTGCGTATCCGAGCCCCTTCAACCCGGAGGTTAGTCCGCTGTGAGCCACCCGTCCCCGGCCCACCCGAACGGAGAGCCCGTCTCGGATCCACCGAGGGTCGGGACGATAGGGGTACGCCGTTACCAGGACCGCCGGACGAGGGGGATCGGGGGGAGAGAGTCCCGGTGGCCCACTCCCACGACTCACCGTGATCCGCAGACCGCCCTCGCCCACTTGATTCGCGTCCACCACGGCCCGCGCCACCGAATCCAGGTCCCGTGGGACGGGCATGCCCAGAAGGTCGGCCCCCCGTCCCAGTCGTGCGAGGTGGGACTCCAGGCGAAACGGCCTGCCTCGCCACACCCGCACCGTCTCGAATAGACCGTCCCCCAGGAGAAATCCCCGATCCGTAAGGGGAATCGCCGGGGCATCCGCGGCGAGCCACCGGCCGTCGAACCAGGCCCTGGCCGAATCCCTTTCCCTCTCCTGCCCGCTCAACCGTCCCCTCCCTGGCTTGCCGCCTCAGGCGTGCGGCCCGGTAGCTCGAGGAAGGCCCCGAGGATCATCCGGCCCACGGGAGTGAGGACGGACTCGGGGTGAAACTGGACTCCCCATACGGGACGCTCCAGATGCCGGAGCACCATGATCTCCCCATCCTGGGTCTCACCTTCCACCTGGAGGGACGCGGGAAGCCGGGCTCGGTCTACGGCCAGGGAATGGTACCGCGCCGCCGGAAAGGGAGAAGGTAGGCCCTTCAACACACCGACACCGGAGTGCTGGATGGGAGAGTCCCGGCCGTGTGCCGGATCCCTTGCTGACACCACCCTTCCTCCGAACGCCACCGCCACGCACTGATGGCCTAGACAGATCCCCAAGATAGGGAGGTCCCCCCGTGCGCTCCGGATGACCTCGGTGGAGACCCCCGCCTCCCGAGGAGTGCACGGGCCGGGGGAGACCACCAGATGCGTTGGATTCCACTCCCACACCTCGGCCACTGTCACCCGGTCACTCCGCAACACCTCCGTCCGGGCCCCCAGCTCCCGGAGGTAGCGGGCCACGATGTGTACGAACGAATCCCGGTTGTCCAGAAGGAGGACCCTGGGTGCGCCGGCCTCGGTGCTCATTTCCCCGCCACCCCCAAGGCCTGCAGAAGACCCTCCGCCTTGTGGAGGGTCTCCCGGTACTCGGACTCCGGTTCGGAGTCCAGGATGATCCCGCCCCCCACGGGGACATGGGTCCACCCATCGGCCAGGATGACGGTCCG